>JAQIDA010000070.1 GCA_027858275.1 Candidatus Kapaibacterium sp.
GCGTAAACAACTCCAAAAGAAACAGGAATGTAAAAAACAGACGAAGCAACAGAAGAATCAGCAGGGACAGCCGCCAAAGAGCACAGGCGAATAAATATGGCAATATTAAAAACTCAGTACATATTGGTCTACTTGAAAATGATCTTTTCATAGACTATTATTATCGTTTCCGGGACGCTCTTGACAGATTCGGGGAGAAGTCTCTTACAAAAATATTGCATGACAGTTCTGCTGATGTATGGGAAAATAAAATCCCGGTGAAAGTGGAGATAAATGACCTGCAAGTTTATGATGAGTGGGGCTTTTGGAATTATGAGGCCGGAGTGACTTGCGGTTTGAAATTCTATTACTCGGATGCTTCCGGTGAAAAAGTAGTTGAAACCAAATATGAGGATTCATTTAGTTCTGTGGAGTTTATTAACAGCAGGATTCAATATCTTGTATATGACGCGATTTATGATTGCTCGAGTCAATTTGTTCGAGAATTTGATAAATCATATCCCGGGAATACATTAGTAAGAGATTCGTCAGAAATTACTGAGATTTATGATTATAAAAAGGCATATGATTTTGAATATACTTTAATGAACCATTCCGGGACAGAATTGATGTATAGGGCCGGATTTGGATTAACTGTTGGAAGAAATGCGAAGGATTCTTGGTTTCAAAATCGTTTATCCGTAAAATTTTCAATTGATCAAATAAAAAATTCAAACGGTAAAACAACTTTCCCCGGATTAGCTGTTGGCTACTCTCCAATAGTTTATTTTTCAAATTCACATAAAGGATTATTTCTAAATCCTGAGGTTGAATTATTTTTGGGCGATGAATCAGAAGTCACTCCGTATTCATATCAGAGGTATTCGATTTTTGGTACATATCTGAACGGGAAAATTGGAATTAAAGTTGGAAAGTTTAGCCTTAAGGCAGGTCTGTTTATGATGAACGTGCTTAATTCAAATATCGCGGATTCCGACTCGGGGTTTTTGATTGAACTTGGTATCTTCATTCATTAAATCAGATGAATTTGCAGAGAAATTTTTTTAATTCTCAAAATCCTTTTGTGATTCCCGTGCTTCTGTCGGCTTTTTTCGCACCCGCGGGACCTCCTTTTGAGATTGGCCGGATTAATTGATCGATGTAAGCGAATGTATCGACTTGGTCGTCGTGCGCCCCGTTGGGAAATGAGAGTAGTTCCGACTCGAAGCAATTGAGCCAGTGCGCTGCTTCCTTGAAATAGACAGAGCCGGTTTCGCATTTGGCAGCGATCGGCAGTGCGCGACTCAGTTTGTCTTTGTCAGGACGCAATTCGCTGACGGGCAGACCTTGACGCAGCGCGGATTGGATCAGCGACAGTTGATATTGAACGCTTTCTATGCCGATTATCAGCGGTCTGTGCCGGTCGTAAACTGATTGAATCAAGTTCAGATGATCCGCTCCTTCCAATCGCTCACGAATAATATCAATCACATATATATTTCGATTCGCATCCACGCAGAAAACGAGAATAACTGTATAATCTGAATTGCTTTTTACGGTTACTGCGAGATCAACAACGGCGTAAACTGTGCATCTGTCTTTGGAGATGATTGAGCCGACCGCGTCTTTCAATATGAAACAATCCGGATTGTCCGTGAAATACTTGAAATTCTTGCGCTTGAAAATGCCGCCGCCTTGGGGCGAGGGACTTTGTTGATATAAGGCGGAAAACCAATATGAGCCGATGCTGTTTTTGATATTCATCAATCGATCAAGCGGGAATCTTGACGACCAAAGCGCCTCTCCCCTGTCACGACCAAGAATATCGTTTGAATCCGCGATTGCCGGGAGATTAATTATATGCCATTGTTCATCTACGTCGGTTGGCCGGTCGTTCTCCGCTTGCTTTTTCAGAAGTCTGCCGCAAAGATCATCCTCGTGCCAGCGAGTCATGATTATCACTATCGTTCCGGCGGGCTCTAATCGCGTGTAAGCGGTTGAATTGAACCATTCCCACACGTTGTCGCGGATTGTAGAACTATGCGCCTCAGCGTCGTTTATGACAGGATCGTCAATTATTAATAAATCCGCACCCTTCCCGGTTATCGAACCACCCGCGCCGACACAATACATGGCTCCGGAATTATCCTTTATTTCAAATTGGCTGACCGAACGGGAGGAGGAATCAATTTCTATGTTGAAATATTCTTTGCCTTTGTCTATCAGCATATCACGGACTTTCCGACCCCAGGAAGCAGCAAATTGGGCTTCATAAGAAGTGAGCAGAATCTTGCGATCGGGGAACATTCCGAGATACCAAGCCGGGAAATATTTGGAAACGAGCTCTGATTTGCCGTGTCGGGGCGGCATATTGATAATAACACGCTTCAGTTCCTTGCGAGCGACTTTCATTAAAGTCTGATCGAGAATCCGCAGATGAGGAGGATATTGCCATTTATATTCGGAAATCTCGGAGGCAAACCAAGCCGGCGAAAACGTTCGCAAGGCTTGTATTAATGTTTGTTGCTGTTCGGCGGATGTCTTCATATTTATAATTCAATAATACTTGCACATTTGTTTCCTCAATAATATAAAGAATGCCGTGAAGCGTACGGGAAAGTATTTTGAAATTATTTTTCACACATTTTTTGGGGATAGAGGACGGATTTGGACACATCACACAAAAAAATGCCCTGCTCGGATGAGCAGGGCTTTTATGTCTAAAATGATACTTTATCGTGATTTGTTATTTCACAATGATCATTCTCTGTTGCTGTGTGAACTGACCGGATTTCAAAACTACCCAATATGTGCCTGACGGCAAGTCGTTGACCGGAACAACTACGCTGTATTTACCGGTTTGCATAACTTTGTTAATCGGTGTTGCCACTAATTCGCCGGTTGAACTAAATATTTCAACGGTTGTGTAAGTTTCCATGCCGATCGCGAAATTGATGTCGGTGTGATTTCTTACAGGATTCGGACTTATGGGCTTAAGTACATACTGAGTACCTGAAAGCTGTACTTTTCTCAAATCATATACACATGTTTTTTTGACTTCTACGTTTGAACCTGTAGCAGTCATGTCCACACATGCAGATCCGCCTGCATCAACCACAACAGTAAAGTCCATATTGTCTTTGTCTGTCTTTGGTAAGTATGTACCGAATTCAATTTTGACTAAGTCAGTTCCGCCCGGATGATTGAATGATGCACCGTTCAAATAGAATGTTGCTTGACCTGTTTCGTGATCAACCATTGCATTTGAAACTGTATATCCCGGTATAGCGGAAGTGATACCGCTCGGAAGGACCTTGATAAACTCAGGTTCGTATCTCAGGGTGAAGCCTATTGATGTGATATCGGCCATTCCCATATCTTCGCCTGCGTCTAATTGCAAGTATACATTACCCAGATCACCAATTTCAAATAACTGATGAGTATCATCTAATTTATTCATATTAGCAGGGATTCTTGTACTTACTGAACGATCGTAATGTACGGCGACACAAGACAATGTGACCTGATCACTCGGGTTGTCAGGAATGTCGCTGAGAATTGTAACTGTTTCCGTATGAGTTCCTTCTGTCAAAGGATCGAACAAGAAATTGATGTCGCGAGTTTCACCGGGAACAAGATCAAACGGGCCTTCGTCAGCAGCATTCTCGAACTTGAATGAATTCTGCGCAGGATTGTCGAAAGATACTTTCGTTACATGAATATCTTGTTGAGCATCGCCTGCGGCACCGTTGTATGTCAGTGTCATAGTGATTATTTTCGGATCATAAACACAAGTTGTAACAGTTGTTACATCTGTAGTGACATCTTGATCAAATCCTGAACCTGTCCAAACGGAGGTTTGTTCTGTTTCGGCATCACTTACAGTAGTGACTGAAGCTGTCAGATTTTCAGGACGAGTAGCAACAAATTCAGCATCGATTTCAATGTATTGGCCGGGTTGAAGTGTTACGGGCAATCCTGTAGCGGCAGTTTTAACACTTGCATCAGAATTCATTATTCTCAATGCGTTGATATCGAATCGGAAGCCTTCGCTGCCGTATACATCAGCGTTGATTGCTGTAGCAATTGCTCCGGCGGCTGATGTTGTTAAATCAGTGATTGTAACTGAATCACAATATTCCCATTCTGTACGTGACATATTGGCAATTTTGACAGTCCTCATTATTTTATTGGGATAGTCATTGACATATGTTACTGCAAAGTCCATATTTGCCGTTACAAGTCTCGGAACAATACCAACACCTTGCAACAATGTTTCAGTCGGACTGGCGGCTGTATTATCATATGTAAATCTCAATGTGTGAACGCCTGTTACAACAGGATGGAAATCTACGGGAACATGCAAGTCTGAACCGTCAGCAATTTCCTTGTTCACCAAAGAACTTCTGTCAAATTCAAATGCATCGCCCACAATATCTTATGAGATTTTGAGGTTTTTAATCATTACCGGTGTTGTTCCGCTGTTTTCAAGGAAGATTACCTTGTCAGGGGCTTCTACGGGGTAAGGGGCAATATCAAATGTGCCGGGTCTGTCGATTCTGCGTCTGAGCCAATCGTATCCGTTGGCAATCAAATATGCTTGGATACCTGTTCCGGTGAGTTCGCCGACGCTGTCTATGTATGTGTCTGTGGGACGATCTGTATTTGAGGTAAACACTACTGAATCAAGGAATATGCCTTCCGCGTCAGGAGTGAATTTCACTTCAAATATTTGTTCTACTCCGGGTTTGATTATCCAAGGTTTTTCATCAGTGGGATCTTCACCATATTCTTCGAATGCCATCCAATCCAAAACTTCATAGACAGGTTTCAATTCAGGACCTGTGTAGCTGTAAATTTCAAGTGCGGATGAACCGATGTTCTGAACTGTTACAATACCGTATTTGCTGTCGTCTACGTTTACTGAGCCGAAGTCGTATCTGCCGACTACAATTCTCGGTGCGCCTACATTGGCTTGAACATACGCTTTGTACCAGAAGAAACACGGATCGCCGACTCCGATGGAGTCTTCATACATACCTTCTTCTGTGGCTGTGAATTTAACTTTAAACGACACCGAATCCAGAGGAGGAACTATTGTAACAATAGGATTTTCGGTAATTTCAAAGCCTTGTGTTCCGAATAATAATTTGAGCTGAGTTAAATTAAGGTCGCCGACTTTGGAGTCATTGATAACCCAGAATGTATGTTCTGCGGATTCGCCGACGGCAAGTCTGCCGAAGTTATATTCGTCTTCATGGATTGAAATCAAAGTCGGATAGAAATCAATTACAATTGTAGTGTCATTGCCGCGACGATCACTGAAAACAAGCACAGCGCGAGCTTCTTGTTGTTTGTCGATAACCTCGAGACTCCAATCTGTTTTTCTTGTTTCTCCGGCAATGATTCTGCCATACTCAAATATATAATTATAGCTGAGCTGTGAGGCCATATATATCAATGACAAATTTGATCTGTATTCAGCTTCATCAGGCATATCTGTAACCTTACCGTCAACATTACCGAAACAGTCGATTTCCCATTCGGGATCAGGAGCTACAGTGTCGGGAATCGACAGATCTCCGAGAGCTACACTTGTGGGGAAACCATAAGTATCACACCATGAATTACCGTAAGCATAAGCTGTGAAAGGAGCTTTTGCTCTAATTTTGTAAACACCGTCATGGTTCAATCTGATAGTCTTCGAGAAATAACGCTTGTTGTTAATTTTAACTTGGAATTCATCACCGGGATTTGCTTCCATATTGTTGAACTGAATCCACTCAAATTTTCCGTCTTTAACTTCGGCAAATAAGAGGTCATCGGGAATAGTTCCGTATTCAGTCGCTTCATATACAACGTTAATGAAGTTGTTGTCAAACCCAAAACCGCCTCTGATACCCGGAGTATTGAATACAATTTCTTCCTGATACTGTTCCAAAGGAGTCAATATCATCTGGAAGGGATCAGTATCGTTTGCAGCATCATCTTGAATACCGGGATTGTACTGAGTAACACTAATAGGTTTATTACCTGAAATAACTACCGGAATCGGATCGCCTTCAGCGGCTCTGTATTCGAGCCAGCCTTCACCGTGAAGACCGCCGGCCTTAGGTATAAGACCAAGTGCTTGTCCGTCTCGATAAATCTGTGTGTCATTTTCTTTAGCAAAGACTCTAATAAATGAGTTTTTAAATCTACTGAATATCGGAGTAACATGATATTCTGTTCCCCATGTGTTTGTAGGCAGATCCATTTCAATCAATACATCGCAAGCGGCAATACCGGTCGGAATATAGGCGCAGAAGTTTCCGGAGATGACTCCGATTGGTAAATTTCCTCTGACTTTAGTTCCTGTCAAATCACCGTGCTTGGAGATAGTACCGATTGTCAATACATCCGCGGAGTTCATTCTTTCGCTGATTACGTCACCGGGCCATCTTCCCCCGGCAGTTTCTGTCCAATCTTCGCCGCCTAAAGTAACTCTCACTGAAGTTTTGTCATAAGCAGTGACGATTGATGTGTAACTCGGAAGCCACTGCATTGCATTGTGACCGCCTGAAGGATCAGGCCATGACGCGACGATATACTCTTTGCCGAAACCTGACAAAGGAATAGCAAGATAGCCGTCACTTGTATAAGCAAAACGGAGAACTCCGTATACAATTATAGGATCTTTGGATGTGATATGAATACCCGCACCGGAAAATACTTGTTCAATAAGTGGTCGTTCTCTGTCTGTTTTTGAATATGGCAGAGCAATACCCGGAGTTAATGAAAACTCAATAATATCGTTAGGAATGGTTTTTTGTACTTTCAAATATCCTTTACCGGGAACTTCTAATTTAACATCTGTCTCTACACCTGAAGAAACATATATTTTAATAAAATTTTTGGCGCCTGCTGTTGGCCAAGGCGGATGGAAAGTCAGAAAGAATTCTGTTCCGACGTTACTGGCACCGAGGAGTTTCGGCAAATTTCTTTTCATTTCTTCGACATCGGCATCAGCTGAATAACTGATTGCGGGAAGCGCAATAAACATTGCTAAAAGCAAGATTGCGAATTTTGTAAATAATTTCTTCATTACAGACC
>JAQIDA010000114.1 GCA_027858275.1 Candidatus Kapaibacterium sp.
TGAGATTGGACGATGTACTTTTCAACAGCGACAATTCTATCGACGGATATCTGCTTGATAATTATACCGGCGAAGTGGATTTCGTGCTGCCGGAGGAATATAATGTCAATGAAGACGAAATATCTCTTTTCACTTTGGAATCCGATAACGCAGGGAACAAGGCGATTATTCACGCGATATATCTCGGCAATCCGGAAACAATTGCGACTGATACCGTGATTATGTATTGCCACGGAAACAGGGATCACATGGATTTCTATTGGCACCGTCATAAATTGCTGTATTACACAGGTGCGGAAAAGCATTACGGAGTTCTGATGGTCGATTACCGAGGCTATGGACTTTCGGAAGGCAAATCAACTGAATCGGGTATTATCGCTGATGTTGCCGCAGGCCTGCAATGGCTCAAAGACAGAGGGCTGACCGGAGACAGACTAATTATATACGGATTTAGTTTGGGATCTGTCGCGGCGGTTGATCATGCTGCCAATCCTACTGTGCTGACTCCGAACAAACTTATCTTGGAAGCTCCCTTGGGCAGCATGCAAACAATGGTACAGGATGCAGGCGGCGGACTCTCAATGCCCTCATCATTTTTCACTGACTTGGATCTTGATAATATTGAAAAAATGAAATCTGTCAGACAACCATTGCTGATGTTCGAAGGGCTCTCTGATGTGTTCCTCACTTACGACACTCACGGCAAACCATTATACGACAATCATAAAGGCGCGTACAAAGAGTTGGTGAAAATTGAAAAAGGCACTCATTCAAATATTCCGATTGAGTACGGTATCGAAAAATATATGATGAAAATGCAAGAATTTATTGAGAAATAGTTTCTGTGTCTTCGTCCGGATAATCCAAGAGACTGACTGATAATATTCACAACAAGGGGTTGCAACCCCTTGTTGTAAAAACCCTCAGAGTTGTACGCTGCAACCGTGGGTTAACCTCATGGTTGATGAAAAAAATGACTTATGATACAACCTCTTTTTATATCAGTTGAGCATTAAGATATTTAACTCGAACTATTCATATAATTGTTGCATCCACCTGCAACGGACAGCTTTAGCTGTCTGCAAAAATGCTTCTTCCCAAGATTGCAGCATAGCGCTAAAGCACTATGTTACAATAAAACACAAAGAAAGCATAAACAATTCGAGTTAATCGGCAAAATCAATTGATCTTTCAGTATTAAAACTCCATGAGCCGGCGTCACACAAGATAATAGCACTCTGTGAAAAAGATTTGTGTTTTAATTTATTTATACCTATTTTTTGGTTCAGGTTGGAAGACTGGAAAAGAATTGTTGATAGTATTCATTGAACGAACATATTCCCCGGAGAAAAAAATGAAAAAGCTTATTTTACTGACTCTTCTTATTGTTTTTAGCGTCAAGGTCAATGCCGCGGAGTTTAAGTTTCGCAGCGGTGTGTTCCTTCATCATTCAACAGGCGCTAGAATTTGGGGAAGCTCTCAAGGCATGACGAGCGTGCCGGAAGAAATCGACAGTTACAATTTTGCTCACGGCTACTTCGGCGAGGATGCCTGCTTGATGTCTGAAACCGAATGGCCTTTGAATCCATGGGTTAATGAATGGTACAGATGGAACAATATTTTTGCAGATGATGATCCTAACGCGGATATCTCTCCTTATTTAGAAATCGAAAAAATCATCATGATCAAATCTTGCTATCCTTCTTCAAGTATCGTCGGGTATGGTGAGGCGAATGACACTCTGACTCCGACAATGAAAACAATATATAATTACAAGCATCACTGGCGAGCGTTTATTAAAGTTATGGAATTGAATCCTGATAATTTCTTTGTTGTTTGGACAAACGCACCGTTGGTACTGGCTCAGACTAACGCTGAACAAGCACGGCTTTCGCACGAGTTCTGCACTTGGGCAAAGGACACTCTCGCTACGGGACTCGACCCGGTTTACGGAGAGTTCCCTAAAAATGTGTATGTTTTTGATTTCTTCCACAAACTCACTGATATAAGTTATTATTTGCATCCATTGTATGCTTCAGGGCTAGATGACAGCCATCCAAACGCTGACGGAACTGACTTAGTGGCTCCATTGCTGGTTGAGGAGGTTTTAGATGCCGCCATATTCTACGAATCCGTTTATGAGCCGCCGGCACCTGAGACACCCGAACAAATTCAACCGGCTGATGACTCTTTGTATGTTGATATTCTCCCGGAATTTATCTGGTATACAGCAAACCATGCGACGGCTTATGATATTGAGGTTGCAGCAGATATTGGTTTTGCTAATATAATTGCTCACGACGAGGATATGGCAGATACAAGTTACTCATCGGGGATTCATTTCATGTATGACACAGAGTATTTTTGGAGAGTTAACTCTACAAACGGAATAGTAAAGAGCGATTGGTCTGAAGTTTGGAGTTTTAGAACAGTTCCGGACATCCCCGAGATTCCGACATTACTTTTCCCTGAGGACAACTCGTCAAACATTCTTTTGGAAACAATTTTAACATGGACAGAATGCGACTATACAGATACTTATACATTTGAAATTTCTTATGACAATACTTTTTCTGATATATATTACAGTGATACAACACTGGTCGACACTACGCTCAACATAGCTAACTTTGCTCCTTTAGAGTATTCAAAGACCTATTTCTGGAGAGTACGCGGTGAAAATGAAATACATAAAGGAGAATGGTCCGATGTTTTCCAATTTGAAACCCAGGCAGCTGTTCCGGCAGTGCCTGTTTTGGTATATCCGGCAGACGGAGACGAGACCGTTCCTGTCGAAATAATGTTTGAATGGATTTCCGGATTGCATGCTCAGGAATACACTATTCAAGTGTCCAGGCAGGACTATTTCAGCATGCTTGTATTTGAGTATACGACCACGGATACATTTTATCTGAGAGGCGGATTTGAATATGAGCAAACATACTACTGGAGAGTCAAATCAGCAAATCATCCTCAGGAAAGTGAGTGGTCGACGATAAACGAATTCAAGATTACAGCTACTCAACCCGACGTTCCGATTGCAGTTTATCCTGCTCCTGATCAGAAATATGTCAGTCAGACTCCTGAGTTCAGATGGACCAAAATCGCCGATGCTGATTCTTACTCATTAAGAGTGGCAAGGGATGACGATTGTGATGATATAGTTATCGACAAAGAAACACTGCCGGACTCGACATATCAGACAAGCGGCAGCGAGGCATTGAAAAAGGATACTGTTTATTATTGGCAAGTCAGAGCCCACAACCAAGGTGTTGCCGGTCCTTGGTCAGAATCCTATAGATTCACGACCGTGATGTTCGACGCAGAAGTACCGCTGATTATATCACCTGCACACATGAGCGAAGATGTTCCGATTCCGCCCACATTTGTTTGGAATCCGGCGAACAACGCCGAAACATATACTGTCAAAATTGCCGACGATGACGAATTTCTTGAAAATGTTATAGAAGAAGAAGCAATCGAGGAGACAAGTTTCACTCTTGATACTGCCCTCTATCCCATGAAGTACGGCTCAACCCACTATTGGACAGTTAAAGCAGTTAACGGAAATTCCGACAGCGAATGGTCTGAACCTGCCAAATTTGAGTTTGAGTATATGAAGCCGGAAATTCCGGATCTTATACTTCCGTCTAACGGAGCTGTTGATGTTTCAAGAACATGTACACTAACAATTTCCGGCGAATCATTTGGACCGGATGCTTATAATCTGGAACTTGCTACAACAGAAGATTTTACTGACGGATTATTTAAAGCTCGTATTGACTCCGGGCTTACATATATTGTACCATTTAGATTGGAATATTATACTGAGTACTTCTGGCATGTAAACGCTGAGAACAAGGCCGGCACAAGTGAGTGGTCTGAAGTTTGGAGCTTCACAACCGTAAAAGACACTTATGTTGAGGATTATTCCGGCGTATTGACTGATTTCAGCATCAGTCCGAATCCCATAAGCGGAACGGCGGATATTACCTTCGATATATCCGAATCCGAAATCGTTACATTATCAGTGCATGATATTGCCGGAAATGAATTGGCAATATTGGCTGACGGCATTCGTAAAAGCTCGGGGAGCCACTTAGTCAGATTCAACACAGAGGAATATAATGTCTCATCAGGAGTATTAATATTCAGACTAAGAATCGGCAACCGTGTATTTGTGAAAAAAGCTGTTTTGACTAAATAAATAACATACAGGATAATAAAGAAACAAATTTGAATCTAAGAGATAAATCAATCGATATTTTGCTAACAGAATTCAGGATCAATGAGATTTTTTATTCTTTGCAGGGCGAGGGTACTCGCGCAGGACTTCCCTGTGTTTTTATTCGTCTGCAGGGATGCAAGCTGAGGTGCTCTTGGTGCGACACAAAGTTTGCTCAAAAGTTCGATGACAAAACGGATGTGATGACCGGCAGCCAAATCTTAGAAGAAGTGAAAAAGTATGAATGTTCCTTTGTCGCTCTCACCGGCGGCGAACCGATGGATCACGACAATGTGATTCCTCTGCTGGATTTACTCTGCGATAATTTTGAAACCGTTGAGCTGGAAACTAACGGCAGCGTCGATCTGTCCGAAGTCGACAAACGAGTTGTCAGGATAATGGACATGAAAGCTCTGAGCAGCGGCATGAGCAAATTCAATCACTACGCAAACTTTGGGCTGCTGACAAACAGGGATGAAGTTAAATTTGTTGTCGCGGACTCGGAAGATTATACTTGGGCAAAGGATGTGATTGAGCGTTATCAACTGCAAGACAGCCCGGCTGAAATAATTTTCTCCCCGGTTTTCGGCAGTATGGAAGCATCTGAACTTGCCGGGATGATCCTCAAGGACAAACTTCGGGCGCGTATGCAATTGCAACTGCATAAGTATATATGGGATCCGGACGCAAGATCAGTATAGGGTGATCCGCGAAACTAATGTATCAGATTATATGATTAAAATGAAAAAAAGAACAATCGGAATTATTCCCGCGAGATATGCCTCAACAAGGCTTCCCGGGAAGCCCTTGGTCGATATAAAAGGGAAATCCCTGATTCAGAGAGTATACGAAGCTGTCAGCCAATCACAGGCTTTAGACAGGATAATAATCGCGACTGACGACGAGCGGATCGCGGAAGAGTGCAAGACTTTCAACGCTGAGTTTGTAATGACTCCGTCCGAACTCCCGAGCGGTACCGACAGAGTAAAATTCGCATACGATGAGCTGAATGAAAACGCTGAAATTATAGTGAATATTCAGGGTGACGAGCCTTTGCTCTTCGGTGAAATAATTGACAAAATGTTGGCGGGCTTTGCTGAACGAAATGCCGATGTCGCTACATTGATAAAAAAAATCAATTCCTATGATGATTTGGATGATCCATCAGTGGTAAAAGTCGCTCTCGGCACAAATAATTTGGCTGCATATTTTTCACGAACGGCAATTCCGTATCTGAGAGATATTGAGAAAAATCAGAGATTAGAAGCTTATGATTATTTCAAACACATCGGGATTTACGCATACAAACTCGAAGCTCTGGAAAAATTCTTCAAACTCCCGGTTTCAAAACTTGAATCTGCCGAAAAGTTAGAACAATTGCGACTGTTAGAAAGCGGCGCGCTTTACTATTGCGCCGAAACAGATGCTGAATTGATTGGTGTCGATACTCCGGAGGATGTAATAAAAGTCGCAAAATTTTTCTAATTCTCCTTTATCCCTAAAAAAGAAACACCCTGCCTCTGAATGAGAAAGGGTGTTTTTAATTATTCTGATTATTGAATCCAAGCTTGACAAAAACAAGTCTCAACTCACTTTATAAATCGCGGTTTCTCCGCAGCATCTGCTATATTTCTTACAACACTTTCAGTGAATCCCACAATTTTCTCCATGCTTGTATAATGCAAGAAATTCGGATCATCTTTATGTGTGTGATGATAGACATGCATATATGTGAAGAAGTGCATAGCGGGGATATTGTTTTCCAAGAACATCAGACAATCACTTGGCTCGGAGCCTGCGTCTTGAGGATCAATTTTGAAACCTTTATGAGCCGCGGCGGTATCTGTAACCGCTGCGAATGTGTCGCCGGAATTGATTCCAAAGATATTTATTCTGCCTCTGTTCAGACGTCCTAACATATTTAGATCGATCATAGCGATTGTTTTCTCAGAGGGTACTATGGGATTTTCAAAATATCTCTTTGAACCCATCAGTCCCTTTTCTTCGCCGTTGAAAGCGACGAACAATACTGATCTTTTAGGAGGGTTTTTAACAAGTATCGCTGCGAGTTCTGTCATAATCGCAACACCAGAAGCATTGTCATCGGCTCCGTTGTGAATGGCGTGTACTCTCCATCTCAGCTTGGAAAACTCCTTGCCCCAACCGATACCGTCTAAGTGAGCGCCGACTACTATATATTCATCTGCCATCGCAGGATCGCTGCCTTTCACTATACCGACGATATTGCTGAATTGCTCGATTTTTGTTTCTATATCGGTTACAATTGATACGCTTATGTTAGGAAGAACCATGCTCTGCGGTTTTTTTGAAGCGTTGATATTATTCTCAAGTTTAAGTAAGGGTAATTTTTTTGAGAACATTCTGGCTATGTCAGATCTTTTCGCCTGAATCGCGGGAATATTAATTTTTCGGTCAGTAACTTTCACTTCGCCGGTATAATATGTATTCGATGAGTCGCTGAGAGTTTTTACATATATGATGCCTGCAGCACCGTGTTTTTCAGCGTTTTCCGCTTTATAAGTCAATTCGGAATATGGTTTCCAATAATCATCAAGAGGTTTGCCTTCGGCTGAATCCGCAAGAACTATTACGACTTTACCTTTTACGTCTATTCCGGCGTAATCATCATAACTAAGTTCGGATGCCGTGACACCGTATCCGACAAAAACAAGTTCCGCGTCAGTGATTGTTCCGTTCGCGCTAAAACGCATCGGGCGCCAATGCTTTTCAATCATCCATTTCTTGTCACGCTTTCTGAGTAGTTCTTTAGGAATGCCGGGCTTTGGTATAACTACGTGGAAAGTAGTATTACAAGCAGGTTTGGGATTAATTCCGGCTGCATAGTCAAAGGTCTGTTTGAAGGAGGCGTTAACCTGCTGCAATCCGTATAATTCAAAATTTTTGACAATATAATCTTCAGCGAGCAAATTGCCTACCGTGCCGAGCAAACGGCCCTGCAATTTGTCGGAAGCAAGATAAATTACATGCTCTTTGAGCATCTTCACCATAGGACTGTCACTTTCTTTAATAAAATCGCTGTATTCATTATCATAAGCTTCTGAAGCTTCAAGTTCTTCTTCATTGATGATGAGTTCGGGTTCTTCTGCTTGAGCGGTCAATGTACCGAAACTTATAATTGAGAACAGGCATGCAAGCGTAAATGCCTTTATGAGTTCTAAGATAGTTATGTTGCCAATAATTTTCATGATGTCTCTCTTTGCCGATTATGAATAAAACAGCGTTCTGTCGTTTTCCAAAATAATTTAGATCAAAATCTGAACGAGCAAAATAGGAAATATAATTAAGAAATAAAAATATGACGGTGAGGAATTCTCTGTTATATTTTGCCGAGCAGGGTTTAAAAATACGGTTTTTGAGGAAGTCACAAAAAAACCGCCTTAATTATTCAAATCAAGGCGGCTTTTCTTTTGTTTTAATACGATATAAAAAAATTAGTTTTTATTTGTTCCGCTTCCGAAATCAGCATTGTCTTCGATATCTCCCGCAGGAGCTTCTGATTGTAAATCGGTTTTTTCATAATTATCGAGAAGAAGATTCTGATCTTCTTTTTTCTTTAGTAAACCGCTTAAAAATTTAAACTTGAGTTTGTTCTTTTTCTTATCAAAATCGGCGACGACTTTCGCGCCGTTTTTAAGATTTCCTTTTAAGATTTCGTCAGCGAGATCATCTTCCACATATTTCTGTATGGCTCTGCGGAGCGGTCTGGCTCCGAATTGATCGTCAAAGCCCTGATCTACGAGGAACTCACGAGCGTTTTGTGTCAGCTCGAAAGTCATGTCGTTTAGTTTCAATCTGTCGCTCAACATATCGATATGAATATCAATAATCATGTTGATATGCTTTTTCTCTAATTTTCTAAAAATGAAGAAATCGTCAATTCTGTTTATAAATTCAGGATTGAACAAATCACGAATAGAATTTTCTATCGTGCTTTTAATATGATCGTAGTCTCCGCCGGACTCTATCTCGTTAAATCCGATCTTGCCGCCGGTTTTAACGTCTCTTGTACCAACGTTAGAGGTCATAATGATAATAGTATTTTTGAAATCAACCTTTCTGCCCATACCGTCAGTCAAGACACCGTCGTCGAAGACTTGTAACAATACGTTGAACACATCCGGATGAGCTTTTTCGATCTCATCAAGCAGGATGATACTATAAGGTTTGCGTCGCACTTTCTCGGTAAGCTGTCCGCCTTCTTCGTAGCCTACGTATCCGGGAGGCGCTCCGGTAAATCTGGAAACCGAGAATTTTTCCATGTATTCACTCATGTCGATACGGACCAAAGCATCTTCTGAATCAAACATTACTCTCGACAAAGCTTTAGCGAGTTCGGTTTTTCCGACTCCTGTCGGACCGAGGAACATAAACGACCCGATCGGGCGCTTAGGATCTTTGAGTCCGGCTCTGGCTCTTCTGATGGCTTTGACTACTTGAGCAATGGCTTCGTCCTGACCGACAACTATTTTCTTGAGATCTTCCGGCATACTTAACAGTCTGTCTGTTTCCGGATCCGCGATTTTGTTCACGGGAACGCCGGTCATCATTGCAACTACATCTGAAATATCATTTACAGAAACCGGGAAGTAAGTTTCGCTCGCTTTGAGATCCCACTCATTCTTGGCGATTTCCAAATCTTTTAGCATTGTTTTTTCTTTGTCTCTGAGTCGTGCAGCTTCTTCAAAATTTTGAAGCTTGACCACCTTTTTCTTTTCGAGACATACTTCGTCAATCTCGTGCTCGAGTTTCATTATACTGACAGGGACGTCCAAATTGGCGAGATGAACTCTCGCGCCTGTTTCGTCCAAAACGTCGATAGCTTTGTCCGGGAAACATCTGTCTGTTATATATCTGTCTGACAGTCGGATACATTCTTCTACCGAGGCATCAGGGTATCTGACGTTATGATGATTTTCGTAATATTCTTTGATTGTATCGAGAATTTCTTTTGTTTCAATCGCTGACGGCGGTTCTACCAGAATTTTCTGGAATCTGCGTTCCAAAGCACCGTCTTTTTCAATATGCTGACGATATTCGTCTAATGTTGTAGCACCGATGCACTGCAAATCGCCGCGTGAAAGTGCGGGCTTGAACATATTACCTGCATCAAGCGAGCCCGAAGCGCCGCCGGCGCCGACTATTGTGTGAAGCTCGTCAATAAACAGGATAACGTCTTTTGCTTTTTCAAGCTCGTTCATCACTGCTTTCATACGCTCTTCGAATTGACCGCGATACTTTGTACCGGCGACCATCGAAGCGAGATCCAGAGAAACAATTCTTTTGTTGTATAATAAACGAGGAACTTTCTTAGTGACAATTTTGATTGCCAGTCCTTCGACTATTGCAGTTTTGCCAACGCCGGGTTCACCGATTAATACGGGGTTGTTTTTCTTTCTGCGTGACAGCACCTGAATAACTCTTTCGATCTCAGGATGGCGTCCAACGACGGGATCCAAAGCTTTCTTCGTAGCCATTTTTGTCAGATCGCGACCGAAATTGTCAAGGACAGGAGTCTTGTATTCTTTTTTCTCGGCTACAGGTTTGCTTAGTTCAGTCTGTCCGACGGGTTGATCCGCTGCCGAACTCGGGTTGCCGCTGATTATGTTGTCCATTTCGTGGCGAACGGCATCGTATTTGACATTGTATTGCAACAAAATCTGTGCGGCAATATTTTCTTCGTCACGCAGCAATGAGAGTAATAAATGTTCTGTTCCGATTATGTCCGATTTATATAATTTTGCTTCAAGATATGTTATCTTGAGTACTTTTTCTGCTGATTTGGTCAAGGGTATATTGCCGACGGAAAGCGTGGTTCCTGACGGGCTCAATGTTTCTTCTATGCTTTTCTTCAGCGAGATCAGGTCTACACTAAGACTCTTCAGTACTTTAACCGCGACGCCTTCGCCTTCGCGAATGATTCCCAACAGCAGATGCTCGGTTCCGATATAATCATGACCGAGACGTAACGCTTCTTCTCTGCTGAGGCGTATCACATCGTTTACTCTATTTGAAAAATTGCCTTCCATAGCTCCTCTGTCGAATATTTTGTCGTGTTACAGTTTCTTAAAAAAGCACCTTTTTAGCATGCTCTTTGGAAACAGAGACGGTATTGATTCTTTATTAGTATTTTTGTGTGTAATTATTCGGGAGTTATTAGGGAATCAAAATGAATAATAGTTAATAGAGATCGTCGGGCTTATTATTGATAAACTCGGAAAATTCGGGTAAAATCTGATAATAAATAGCTAATTTATGCCTTTCTTATTAAACTAATTCATCAGACAGGCATTAATTATGAACATATACGCAATTATCATACTTTCGACATTAGTTCTCGGTTTTCTTCTCGATCTGATTTCTGATAAACTAAACATTTCGGCTTTGGATCCTGAATTGCCCGAAGAATTCAAAGATGTATATTCTGACGAATCTTACTCTAAGTCGCAAACGTACACAAAAGTCAGAACGAAATTCGGATTGATCACTTCTACAGTCAGCCTCGCGGAAATCTTAATATTCTGGTTTGTCGGCGGATTCAATTATTTGGATCAATACGTCAGACAATATACCGAATCGGAAATAACAGCGGGTCTGATGTTTGTCGGGATTTTAATATTATTTAATTCGATTTTATCCCTGCCTTTCAGCATCTACTCTACATTTGTTGTTGAAGAAAAATTGGGATTCAACAAAACTACCGGCAAGACATTTATTACAGACAAGCTCAAAGCTGCCGGACTGTCAGTCATGATAGGCGGGCCTCTTCTGGCGGGAATAATATATATTTTGAGCACTGCAGGCGCGAATGCTTGGCTCTACGGATGGGCGGCGCTGACAGGATTTTCGCTGATTCTCCAATTTATAGCTCCGACTTGGATTATGCCACTGTTCAACAAATTTACTCCGCTCGAAGACGCTGAGTTGAGAAATTCAATAATGACTTATGCCAAATACGTTGACTTTTCTTTGAAGAATGTGTACGTGATCGACGGGTCTAAGCGTTCATCCAAATCGAACGCCTTTTTTACCGGATTCGGAAAAAACAAACGCATCGCGCTTTATGACACTTTGATCGAAAAGCACACGAACAAAGAACTGCTCGGCATTCTCGCGCATGAGATCGGGCACTACAAAAAGAAACATATCATCAAAAACATGTTTGTCGGCTTCGTTCACAGCGGCGTTTTGTTTTATCTTCTGTCCTTTTTCTTAAACAAACCGGAATTGTTTGAGGCTTTTTATATGGAAGAAACTTCGATTTATGCCGGTCTAATCTTTTTTGGCTTATTGTATACGCCTGTTGAAATGATTATATCCGTTTTTATGAGTCATTCCTCAAGAAAAAATGAATATGAAGCTGACTGGTTTGCGGCTGAAACAACAAACGCTCCGGACGAAATGATAAACGCTCTAAAAAAATTATCGGAACATAATTTATCCAATCTCACACCGCATCCGTTTTATGTGTTTATAAATTACTCACATCCTCCGGTTTTACAGAGAATCACTGCATTAAGGAAATTTGAGCCGTCCGCTCAGGAATGAATTAAGCAGAGAAAATTCGTCAATATTAGTTCATTAGAAAAATATGAGTTGCATATCTTGTAATAATGTATGAAATTTGTATGCCTGCGGTTAAACGAATATCAATAATCGCAACAGACAGTTATGCTGTGCTGACTTAATAAACAGTTCGGGAAACAGAATAAATGCCGGATCTTTTCGGAACAAATTTGATTGTCGCCGTAATCGGGATAATCGGAGGAACAATTTTCTTATACTTCGGAGCCGAAGGGCTTGTGCGAGCTAGTGTCTCTGTGGCTTTCAGAGCAGGAATCGCCCCTTTGGTTGTAGGGTTGACTGTTGTGGCTTTCGGAACAAGCATGCCGGAGTTGATCGTTAGTGTGTCCGCAGCAGTTCAGGACAAAGAAGGCATGTCTCTCGGCAATATTATAGGTTCAAATATTTGCAACATTGCCATGATTATCGGCATAGCCGCTATTATCAGACCAATAAAAGTAAACATAAAACTCATACGCACTGATATTTCAATTATGATCGGTGTGACTTTGTTGCTTGTCTTGATGTTGCTCGACGGAGCTATTGACAGGGGCGACGGCATATTGCTCGCGGGAGGAATAGTTGCTTATAATTTTGTCACAATTTTCCTCGCTAAAAAATCCGGAGGCCGCGAAACAGACAGCGAAACGGAAGAAATGAAAACCCAATCTAAGCGAAAAACATGGATAGATATTTTATTTATTATAGGCGGGATGGGCTTTTTAGTCCTCGGAGCTCATTTTTTCGTAGGAGGAGCTTCTGTCATTGCTGTTCACCTCGGAGCCTCGGATGTGATTATCGGATTGACTCTATTGGCTTTCGGAACGAGTCTGCCTGAACTGGCAACCTCACTTGTTGCTTCTTTCAAGGGCGAGGGAGATATTTCAATCGGCAACGCTGTCGGCTCAAATATTTTCAACATCTTGAGTGTACTTGGAATAACCGCAATAGTTCATCCGATTGTTGTCGGAGATAGTTCTATGTCGGGAGATGTCACACCTGTTGATATAGGAATGATGATTCTTGTAGCGATTATTTTATTGCCGCTGGCAAGGACCAAAATGACAATATCACGTAAAGAAGGCTTTTTTCTGCTCAGCATTTATGTCGGATATATGTTCTACCTTTATACCAAAATGGGTGGGTGACAATCATTAAGCAAAACGAATTATTATGAAGCGAATGAGCATAAAGAATTGCCTGTTCGCTTTTTTTATGTGCAGAATATTCAAATTTTAGCTAAATTGCTTCAAATGATTGTATTCAATATTTCAGAGCTTAGATATACTGAATTATTCTTGTTTAAGAGAAAAATTGATTTATGCCTCCAACAGCTGACTTGGCTTATCCGATACTGTTCCTGATTGCCGGAGTTCTGTTATTATATTTCGGAGCCGAAGGATTGGTACGCGGCAGCGCGTCTATTGCATTGCGTATGCGAATAGCCCCTTTGATTGTGGGTTTGACTATCGTAGCTTTCGGTACAAGTTCTCCTGAGTTGGTTGTCAGTATTTCAGCAGCTTTGAAGGGCAACCCCGGAATTGCTCTCGGAAATGTAATCGGGTCCAATATCTGCAATATTGCTCTAATACTTGGTATAGCTGCTATAGTTAGACCAATCAAAGTAAATATAAAGGTAATCAAAGTAGATATTTCAATCATGATTGGGATTACATTGCTTTTAATATTGATGCTTCTTGACGGAGAGATTGATCGTATAGACGGAATATTACTCACAATAGGAGTAATCTCATACTGCTTTTTCACAATTTTTCTCGCCAAAAACAGCAACACAAACAACGATGAAAATGAGCTTGAAGTTTCTGACGAAAAGCCTCCTCATAAAAAATGGCTTGATATTGTGTTTATTGTCGTAGGGCTGGCAATATTGATAGTTGGTGCTAATTTGTTTGTCAGCGGCGCAACTGTTATTGCGGAATATCTCGGCGCTTCAGATATTATCATCGGTCTGACAATTGTGGCATTCGGCACAAGTTTACCTGAATTAGCAACTTCGCTTGTTGCATCAATCAAAGGCGAAAGTGATATTTCGATCGGGAACGTAGTCGGATCTAACATTTTCAATATTCTCGGTGTTTTGGGTATCACTTCCATAATCCATCCAATTTATGTCGGTGAGATTTCGATGACCGGAACCATCACCCCCGTTGATGTAGGGGTTATGGTTCTTGTTGCTATAATTATTTCACCCTTGGCATGGTCCAAATTGACTATTTCTCGCATAGAAGGAGCCTTTTTACTGTTCATTTATATCGGGTATGTTTTCTATCTGTATACGAAAACAGACGGCTGAACCTAAATATTGGGCTTTAAAAACAGGATATTGAATAATCTAATTGGACATGTTTTGATAATGGTTTTTTGTTAAAATCGATTTTGGAAATTCGAACAAAAATATTAGATAGTTTTGCGAAACAGTAATTTGAGAAAGAGAGATGATCTATGGAATCCACAGAAATGCTTTTTCCGACCTTGCTTCTTTTGTTAGGCACAGTGTTTTTATATCTTGGTGCTGAGGGATTGGTGCGGGGAAGCGCGTCACTTGCGTTCAGAGCCGGCATCGGTTCATTGGTTGTCGGTTTGACCGTTGTCGCTTACGGAACGAGCTGCCCGAAATGATTGTCAGCGTGTCAACCGCCTTGCAGGGGCGGGACAGCGCGGCTCTCGGCAACATAGTAGGTTCAAATATATGCAATATCGCTTTGATACTCGGGATCGCCTCTTTGGTCAAACCGTTAAAAGTGAATCTAAAAGTAATCCGAGTGGATGTAACAATTCTGATCGGCGTCAGTTCTCTGCTGATATTAATGCTGCTTGACGGCACACTCAGTCGCTTCGAAGGTACTGTATTGGCTCTCGGAAGCGTAGCTTACACCTATTTTACCGTAAAACTCGCCAAGAAAAACAGTAAAATCGAATTAACTGAAGAGTCCATTAAAACTTTGCGCTCGAAATGGCTTGATATTGTGTTTGTTATCGGTGGTATAATTGTTTTGGTAGTAGGTGCGAGCTTGTTTGTTAACGGTGCATCGACGATTGCGAAATTTATGGGTATTCCCGATGCTGTTATCGGCTTGACTGTTCTCGCGGTCGGCACGAGTTTGCCCGAGCTCGCTACCTCTATAGTAGCCGCATATAAGGGAGAAGGCGATATATCCATCGGAAATGTTATCGGGTCGAACATATTTAACATTCTTTCTATTTTAGGCATTGTAGCTATCATTCACCCGATTGTTATAGGCGAAATATCGATGTCGGGAGCGTTTTCCCCGGTTGATTTGGGAATGATGTTGTTTGTCGCTTTAGTGATTGGACCGCTCGCTCGGACTCAGCTGGTTATTTCTCGGCTTGAAGGCTTGTTTTTGCTGTCGATTTACGTCGGCTATCTATTTTACTTGTACACAAAAATGGCAGTATAAGTCGAAATAGCCAAACTTACATTAACTTAGAGCGCCGTTCGATCGTGCGCTCGGTTATTGTTTTTATCAACAGTACATTCCAATTTAGTTATATTACTTTTTTATTCTGAAAATTTTTAATAATTTGAAGGTTGTGTTATTGACATGATTGTAAAAATGTTTTTATTCTCTAATAGATAAAATATGCCTCCATCAGCTGACATAACTTTTCCGATACTGTTCCTAATTGCCGGGGCTCTGCTTTTGTATATCGGAGCTGAAGGATTAGTCCGCGGAAGTGCTTCCGTAGCTTTGCGTATGCGTATAGCCCCTCTGATAGTCGGGCTGACCATAATCGCTTTCGGAACAAGCTCACCGGAGCTGGTAGTAAGCATTAAGGCTGCATTAAAAGGCAACGCGGAAATCGCTTTGGGAAATGTTATCGGATCGAATATCTGTAATATTGCTTTGATTATTGGGGTCGCGGCAATTATCCGCCCAATCAAAGTGGACAAGAACTTCATCAAGGCGGATATGCTTCTTATGGTCGGCGTAACAGTATTGTTAATTCTACTGATGTTTGACGGGACGCTTGATGCGATTGACGGCGTAATTATGTTTGCCGGAATAATCGTTTACAATGTAGCAACCATCGTTTCAGCACGAAAATCATCAATCGACAGCGTTAAAATTGTGGAAGGTGATGATGTTCCGGAAAAGTCTAAAAGTGTCGCCAAAGACGTTGTCTTTATCGTCGTCGGATTGGCTGTATTGATCCTCGGAGCAAATATATTTGTCGACGGCGCGGTCGATATTGCTAAATTTCTCGGAGCTTCTGATTTAATCATCGGCTTGACCGTAATAGCTCTTGGAACATCTCTTCCTGAGCTTGCGACATCAATAGTCGCAGCAATCAAAGGTCATGCTGAAATTTCGATCGGGAATGCAGTGGGGTCAAACATATACAACATCTTGCTTATTCTTGGTGTAGCGGCAATGGTAACCCCAATAAACTCTGTAAACGTTAATATCGTTGATGTTGCTGTGATGCTGGCAGTTGCTCTGATATTGTTCCCCCTGTCTTGGACTCAGCAAGCTATTTCCAGAAAAGAAGGGGTTTTTTTATTGCTGGTATATCTGTCTTATATGTATTATCTGTCTACTCAAATGAGTGTATGATTCGCTAATATGACGACAGTCGAAGCCGCTGCCTCCGGCGGAGTCGTAGAAAATGAATCCCTTCCCTAAAATAATTTACTTTTTGAATTAGATTATTTATTATAAAAAGC
>JAQIDA010000127.1 GCA_027858275.1 Candidatus Kapaibacterium sp.
GTCTCGTCGTGCGTGGACGATGTGCAGCGATCTTTTCCGCTAATTCCTTTTTCAATGGTGACGTTCTCTCTCTCCGTTTTTGACCCCGATCAAGAAGGCAGAGCCGAGATTACTTTCATTGACAGACGAGGCAATGACACTACAATAACTATAGAATATTATCCTACATTATTCTCAATCCATGAAGATTATTTCGATTTTGGCAGATTGCCGCTTGGTGAATCAAAAACACACAGATTATGGATTGTCAATGACTCGAAATTCAAAGAATTTGAACTAAGCGAACTAAAATTAAAATCCGGAGATCAGGGATTTGAGATAATCGACGGTCCGACAGAAAATATTTTTCCGCCTGCGAGCGGAAGAACATTCACTGTGAAATTCACAGGCACCGAAAAAGGAAATTTCTCTGACTCAATAGGTGTTGGAGATTCATGTATATTCCAATATTCAGCGCGTATTGAAGCAAGTGTCGGTGCGCCGAGAATCATTGTCGGCAGATGTTATTTTGGGGATGTCACTGTTGACAACAGTAAATTTGGAATGGTAACAGTTCAAAATATCGGTTCCTCAGCTTTAGAAATTTATGAATATACAGGGCCAAGATTAGATCCGGTTTTTGAAGTTACGGATTGGACCGAATTCAACGAATTCGAGGCAAAACCGACCTATCAATACCCCTGGAAAATCCAGCCCGGAGTTGAAAAAGTATTTGAAGTAAAATTCACTCCCGACGCTGAAGGATATTTCAGTGATTCAGTCGTATTTATTTCAAATACCGAACGCCCCGACGGAGTCGAAATCGACAGCGTCGGCGAACTTAACGGAACAGGAATTAAAGCATACTTAGTCGCTAACGGATATAACTGGCTCAGACGCAGAATAGATCGCCCGGGTACATTTGATGTAGCCCCTTACCCTGTAGACCCGCCCGACCAAGTAATTTTAATTGAAAACAGCGGTTCAACACCTGTAGGGATCAAGAACATAATCATTAAGGAAGATATTAAAGGAGAAGCATTTATATTTGAAAAGTCTGTGTTGGTGAACTTATATATTGATTCACAATCAAACATGTATGTTCCGGTACAATTCCACCCTGTTGTTACCGGCGTTCACAGATTGCGGTTTCAATATAATAACACAGCTGCAAGCCCTACCGAAACCATTCTTAACGGCATCGGTATAGTCCCGAGAGTCGAAGCGGATCATCCGAGTTTCGGACAGACAGAAGTAATGGCAAGCGAATTTCTGAGCCAAACCATGAAGATTGTCAATTTGAGCCGGACAGAATGGGAATACTGTGACTCAGTTACAATCACAGATTTGACTATTTCACAGCCCGGAGAAATAGCCACATCAATCTCTGCGGATGTATTCGGCAGCAAGGGATTCAGATTCGATATAGACGCTTTGCGTGTTATGAGTATCGGCGGTGAAGTCAAATCAGCAGCGACAGGCTTGCCTATAGTACTACAGCCCGGTGATTATATAGAAGTCGACGGAGAGTTCAGAGCTCCTGAAGTAGGATTGTTCAAAGCCACAATTACAACTGTCAGCGATGCCGAAACAGAAGCAACATCCGTATGGACCGGCGGCGACTTGTCAACAGCAGTGAGTGACAGGCTTTCGGATTATCCGAACATAAAACTAATGCCTTCCCCTGTCCAAGACATACTAATCATTCAAAACAAGGGAGCAGCACTCACGACTGACAAAATCACAATAATCGACCTCAACGGCAGATGCGTAATTGATGAAAAAATTAATATTCTGCAAGGCAGATATGATATTAATACTTCAGCTTTGGTCAGCGGTGTTTATATTCTTAGGATTCATGCGGGAGATAGGGTTATTAGTGAGAAGTTTACTGTAGCGAGATAGAAGGGTTGTCAGAACCGCGGATGCGGATGATGAAGAATCTTATCGTTCACTGAGCGGAGTCGAAGTGTCTTGGACGTTCAATAACAATTGAATATTACTCAGGAAAAACTCTGAAGACAGTTCGACTCCGCTCAGAGATTCAGATAATTATTTTTTAAAATAAAACATTTTTATATTTTTTGGAGTCGCTATGAAGAAGTTTTTTATACTCATCTTATTTTCAGCGTTTCTGATAAATGCGGAACTCATCGCAGAAGATTTTGACAGCAGTCATCTTCCAAAACTCTTGGGTTCAAGTAATTCCGGGACGGAATTCTTCCTGACATTTATTCCTCCTAAGCGTATGGGCGGAAGCGGAAGTACGGATCCTATAAAAATCTATGTTAGTTCAAGTTTCGAAACAGAAGTAACGTTGGAGGTCCCGGGAAAAGGATATAATAAGATTCAGAAAACTGTGCCTAACGGCATTATTGAATTCATCCTTACTGAAGCTATAGCTTTGCCGTATAAAAAATCTGATAATACACTCCCTATGGCTGAACAAGTGTTTTCCGGAGCAGCTATTCATATTTCATCCAAAGATCCTATCGTTGTGTACGGCGTTGTTAAATACACAGGAACTAGTGAGGGCTACCTTGCAATTCCGGTTTCAGGACTTGGCAAAGAATACATAGTAGCTTCCTGGCCCGATCCTTTCGGCGGAACTGAGGACTTCAAATACTCAAGCTTCACTTCGATTATTGCCCCTTATAACAAAACGAAAGCAATTATTAAAATCGGCGGAGAAACTTGGACTGAGACTGCAGGAGGAAAATTAGCGGGAGAGTCTGTCGAATTTAATATGAATTCAGCCGATGTTGTTTGTATAGGGTCTGTATCAAAACACGGAGATTTGACCGGTTCAAAAGTAACCGGCACAAAACTGATTGGAGTGATTTCGGGAAATTATTGCGCATTAATTCCGACCGGTGTGCCGGCTTGTGATTATCTAATTGAAATGGAGCTCCCGACCAATACATGGGGTACTGAATATCACGTGACTCCAATCCGGGGACGTTTAAAAAATTCATTTATCAGAATATTTTCAAAAGAAGAAAACACGCAAATATATCGTAACGGGCTCGCAATAGGATATATTCCGAAATCAGGCGGTATCCACGGCGAAGGTTGGGCAGAATACCGTGCCGCAGATGGAGATCCCGTCCCGGTAATTATTTCCGGCGATAAACCGATCAATGTGACACAGTACAATCCGGGTTTAGATGATGATTGGGCCAAATCTGATCCTTTTCAGATGGTGCTGACTCCTTTTGATCAGTATCAGGAGGAAATAATGTTCAGCACTCCCGGTATCACAGGCGGCACCGGATTTAATAACAACTTCATAAATATCGTATATAAAGCAACTGAATTCGGTACTATCCCGGATGATTTGTTGATTAAGGACGGGGATTTGGAATGGAGGCAACTCAATTCAATTGATGCTTATCCCGGCACCGCATTTC
>JAQIDA010000207.1 GCA_027858275.1 Candidatus Kapaibacterium sp.
AAAGATAAAAAAGCTACGTATATGGGATTCGGCTTTTTATACGGTGTTTTAGGATCGGGTATCGGCGGGGTTCTCGGCGCGGCACTTTATACAGGTTTTGTTGACAATCCGATGATCGCTTTTATTCGTGAGAAATTGTCTGAAGCAGGATCTTCGGCACTGCTCGCTGCAGAGCCGACTATAGAAGAATCGATCAAAGTGGCGGCATCAATCGGGATCAGTAAAGAAGAAATTCTTGGTCACGGCATGACTTCAGAGCTTTGGCTGGTTTTCAGCAGTATCGGAATTTTATGTATTATCGGTCTGCTGGCGTATCAGAAATTCATAGGCGCGCGCAGCGCTGAAGATGTGAAATAGGATTTTGATTTTCTGATCAATAAAAAACCGGAGTCAGCTGCTATGCTGATTCCGGTTTTTTTAATATTATAGTTCTGAAAACTTTTAAAGCAAACCTCTACAATTCCACAGGCAACCCACTATTCAGCGACTCTTCTGCTGCGATAGTCGCCATTGTAATCGCGCGAATCGCTTCATAAGAAATCGGCATTTCTTGGCCGGCTTTCATTGATTCCACAGTCGCGATGATCTCTTCTTTATGCCCTTTTTTGCCGTCAAGCGAATGCTTTTTAGTCTTGCTGTTGCGAATCAATTCAACGGATTCAAAGTTATTCATGAATGCAGTTGAGCCTTCGCAATATACTTCAGTGTACTCTTTTGGTACTGATTTGTCGCCGTTGGACAAGTACTGGAGTGAGCCAACCGAGCCGTCGGAGAATTTGATTGTGATCACAACATTGTCGCGGTTAACGCCTTCGACATTCGAGGCGGAAATCGCTTCGGCGTATACTTTCACCGGCAACGCCTTTGTCAGATATACCATGCAGTCGATAAAGTGACAGGCCTCTCCGATGATACGTCCGCCGTTTTCGGGAGCTTGTGCCCAATGCGATTTGGGGACGAGACCGGCGTTCACTCTATAATTAATTAGCATAGGATCGTGGCGACCCTCGAAAAATTTGTTGATAAGCTCAAATGATTTTGAGAATCGGCGATTGAAACCGACCATTACGCCGGCATTGCCTTTCGCGGCAGCTTTGTCAATTTCGGCGACTTCTTCTCTGTTGATCGCAAGCGGTTTTTCTACGAAAACGGATTTGCCGGCATTCAATGCCTCAGTCACATACTGAGCATGAGTGTCGTGGCGAGTAGCGCAAAAAACAGCGTTCACATCTTTGTCTTTAATCAGCTCCGATGAATCCGTTGAGGACTTGTTGAAACCGAATTGTCTTGCGGCTGTCTGAGCGTTTGCGGGAGTATTTGTTGATACTCCTATCATATCGACACCCGTATCTTTGAGAGGCGGCAATAAATATGACTGAGCGAAAGATCCCGCACCGACAAAAGCCACGCCGAGTTTCCCATTAGGAGCATTGTTCGACAGAGTGATTGTGCGATTAGTCGCGTCTTTGCGTTCCGGATACTCAAGGAGAATGCCAAGGAAAGGTTCGTTAATTTTGCCCATGATCAGCTCATAAGCGGTCGGGGCTTCATTGACTTTATAAGTATGTGTGGTCATGGATTTCACATCCATTTTCTTTTCGGCGATCAGATCGAGGAATGACTGCATATTGCGATTTTCCGTCCAGCGAACATAAGCCGCGGGATAATCTATGCCGTTTTCTTCATACATTGGGTCGTATCTGCCGGGACCGTAGCTGCAGGAAATTTTTATTTCAAGTTCTTTCAAATAGAAATCGGGGCGGGGCAGGTTCATACCGATACCACCGACAATTACGACTTTCCCTTTTTTGCGAGCAAGTTTCAAGGCGAGTTCCAACGGTTCGTTCGAGCTTGTGCTTGCTGTTATTACAACAGAATCGCAGCCGAGTCCTCGAGAGTATGACTGAATGCTTTTGATCGCATCATCGTTGCTTTTGAATACTTTGTCACAGCCGTATTTCAATGCTGATTCAAAAAGATTTTCGTCAATATCAAGACCTATCACTCTGCAACCCGAAGCTTTCAGCAATTGAACCGTAATCTGTCCGAGCAGACCGAGTCCTATCACCGCGACGGTTTCGCCGAGGCGCATATCCGCTTGGCGTACGCCTTGCATGGCGATTGATCCCACAGTAGTATAAGCGGCTTCCTCAAGGCTGACACCTTCGGGAATTCTTACAGCGAGATTCTTAGGGATAGCGAGTATTTCGGCGTGGTTTGCCTTGCCTGCTCCGGCGCAAATAACTGCGTCGCCTACATTGAACTCATCGCAACGAGATTCGATAACGATACCGGAAGCACTGTAGCCCAGCACTTTATATGAATCGAGCTTCGATTGAACTTTTTTATATGTAGAAATAATGCCTTCTTTTTTCAGAGTCTCGATCACTGTTTTGACTTGTTCCGGTTGCTGTTTAGCGCGTTGAAGCATGGAGACCTGAGCGTTGCCGACCGATGTTTTTTCTGTTCCGGCACTGATCAGCGAAAAGCTTGTTTTAACTAAAATTCCGCCTGCTGGGCAAGCCGGAGCGGGAAGGTCTTCGACGAGCATTTCGCCTGTTTTTTGATATTGAACTACTTGCAGCATAATTTCTATTCTCGATCAATTATTATTAGTTTCATTATTAAATTGTGACGAAAAAGAGGCAAGAATTATTTAAAAATGTGGTTGGGGGTGGATTTTTGTATTAATTAAACGCTTGGTAGGGTGCGGACCTGTGTGTCCGCCCGGCGGATTAGGATAAACATCAGTTTCTTTTCATCCCAATCAGCGGTTCAGCCCCCCCAATCCTCTTTTAACACAATCCTGCTGATCGCAAGATTCGGTCCGATGGCGAGCAATCTTCGGACTACTGTTATGAACTTGAAAATCAACAACGAACATTCTGCATAGTGCTAAAGCACTATGTTACAACAATATAGAGTAGGTTTTGGACAGTATTGGACTTAAGATAACTCATCTTGTTTTTCCGGGAACAATCCCAAAGTTCCCTCGGCAGACGCGGCACAGACCCCTCGTTCTGTTATCAAACCGGTTACTAATCGGCTCGGTGTAACATCGAAGGCATAATTTGCGGCTTTTGTGCCTTTGCCGGCAATGTTGACTTCGACTACCTTATTCCCGACAACAGCGTCAACAAGCAATACTTCCGCAGGGTCGCGTTGTTCAATCGGGATGTTTTTGACACCGTCCTCAATTTGCCAATCTATCGTACTCGAAGGCAGTGCTACATAAAACGGAATGTTATTATCCGCCGCGGCAAGCGCTTTGAGATATGTGCCGATTTTATTAGCAACATCGCCCGTATAAGTCGTTCGATCACTGCCTACAATCACTATATCAACCATTCCCTGCTGCATCAGATGCCCGCCGACATTGTCAACGATCAATGTATTGGGAACGCCTTCTTGGGTCAGCTCGAAAGCTGTAAGCTTGGCTCCCTGATTGCGAGGACGCGTTTCATCGACCCAAACATGAACATCTATTCCGTCTTGTACTGCTTGATATATCGGAGCGGTTGCCGTGCCGAAATCAACCGTAGCGAGCCATCCTGCATTGCAATGAGTGAGGATATTGACCGGTTCGCCGGACTTCTTCTCTGAAATTTCTTTGATTATTTCCGCTCCGAAACGACCGATTGCCCGGCATTGTTCGACATCATCCTCACAAATTGTCCGAGCCTCTTCAAGCGCGGCTCTTATTTTATTATCAATCCCGTCAGCAGCAGAAATGATTTCTAATTGCCTGTTCACAGCCCAAGCGAGATTGACCGCTGTCGGACGCGCCGCTTTCAGGGATGCGGCTTGCTCTCGGATATATTCATCAATATTATTAACTCCGGATTCTTTTGCTTCGCACACAGCTGCGTACATTCCGTAAGCAGCAGTCACTCCTATAAGAGCGCACCCCGGACCAGCATATCAGCAATCGCGCTGATATAAGCACTAAGAGCAAAAAGATCGACAATCTCAAATTTGTGGGGTAAGACCCTCTGGTCAATTATTTGAACAATTCGACTGTCCCCACTTTTCTCAAAGATAGTTCTGTATGGTTTAGAATTTATTTTCATTTTGTGCTTCCGGATTTGTTCATGTCCGGTTTAACATGAATTCTTGTCCTTAATTTTTTCTCAAACGAATGGAAAGGAATGAATAGCAAGGCAATTGAAAGATTAATACCAAGCTTGAATACCGGGATGTTATTTGTGAATTCGTCGACAAAAGGTTCGGTCATAACCAGAATGAATTCATAAAAGAGAAGAAAAGTAAGAAACATCAGAGCATCCATAGTCGCTTGTGTGAAATTGAGCTTATTCATAAAAAACAAGACGACAAACAGCGCAAGGACCAACAAAAATATCCCCGAGTACTGCAAAGTATTTCTATATTCAGTTTCTCCTTTTTTGATTTCGGCAACTTTTTCAGCCTCCCGTTTCTGCTGTTGATTCTGATATCGCCTGCTGAGATTTGATATTTTCTGGTTGACTTCCTTTGAATTTCGTATATCGTTAATTGCTTTGAATTTTTTAAAATGGACAAGGGATTTTTTGTAATCCCCCATTTTTTCATAAACTTCTGATATTGTTTGATAAGCATCACCCATAACGCTTGATATATTATTCTCCACCGAGAGCCGAACTGTTTGCAGAGCATAATTCAAAGCTTTTTTGTAATGTTTTGAGGCACTTATTGTTGAGGAAACGGAGTCCTTTATTTTGCCTTGTTCAAAATAAAACAAAGCGAGGTTGAAAATATGCTGTAAAATAAGCCGGCTGTCACCAATTTCTTCACTGATTTTGCGTGACTTTTCATAAAATTCCAAAGCTTTATCGAATTCAGCCAACTCCTGGTAAATTCCTCCTACATTATAAAGAGAAGTAGCTAATCCTTTCTTGTTAGATGTCTCATAGCATATTTTCAGTCCCTTATTGAAATAAGTAAGAGCCTCTTGAAAATTTTCAAGATTCTTGTATATAACCCCCATATTTGTATAAATACCATAACCTCTCTCTTTATTCCCGATTTCATTGTTGATTTTTAAAGCCTTTTCATAGAACTCCAAAGCCTTTATGTTGTTGCCCTGATTCGAGTATATCATCCCGCAATTGCCGAGACTTCTCGCGATGCCGTCTTTATCTCCGATTTTTTCATTCAACTCCAAGGCTTTGAAGTAGAATTCCAAAGCTTTATCGTAGATGCCTTTTGACCAGTAGTTAGTCCCCAAGGATCGTAATATCAATGATAAATCTTTGTCGGAATGCAAATCCTTTGCCCGTACCAAACCTTCTTCGGCATATTCAATGCCTTTGTCAGGGTCACTGCTGTATAATTTGAACGATAGTTCTGTGAGCAGATTCAGCTTAACTGAGTCCTCTGTTGCGGCAGAAAGCTCGCTTATAAGAGAATCAATTAGCTCTTGACCTTGCTTCTTCGCTGAAAGCGCAGAGATGTTAAGTATGATAACAATAATTCCGAAAACAATTTTTTTCATTTTTCAAACCCCTTGTTCGACAAACAGAAATATTAATTGATCGCTCTTATTATAAGATTAAAATCAAGAAAAAACAATTTCATTTTTTAAATATTTTCGCGTTGTTATTTCAATTACGGAAATATCTCTCAAAATTACAGTGCTAACTTTTGCTTTAAACCTGAAGACGTATTAACATTTAGTCTTCCGGATAATTAATTGAGGATTATTCACTATCTTCCTGATTTACTGCTGTTTCGATAGTGATAACAACTGTTCTGCAGTAGAATCTTCCTTCAGGCAGATCGTTGTCATAGAGCAAATCAGACTCACCTACGCCTCTGACTTTGGCGCCGGAAAGTTTCATCAACCGCGAGACTTCCTTCGCGCGAGCGTCTGAGATTCTCTGGTTGGCCCTTGCTTCGCCCATTTTATCGGAATATCCGGTGATAACAATACTTGATTTGGGGCGAACTCTATTCTTGACAAAATCAACTAATTTTTTATTTCTGCCGCTGAGTTTCATCTTACCGTAGTCAAACAGAATTAAGCTGTAATACTCAAATTCTTTATCCTGCAAATTCTCAAGACGTTTTCTGTCGAGAGTAATCTGTTTTACGGGAAGCCACTGATCTTCAGTCACGGCAATGTTAGTAAAGACATCTTCCGCTTCCAAAACATAAGTAATTTGTCCGCCCTGATTAGGTGCTGTCGGATCTTTTGTGGAAATATTCCATTCGAGAAATTCCGGCACATCATTTTTCCCCGAGAAACTTGTAAGTTCTGAATTGCCCTGTTTCACGGTTAAGTTCCATGATTTAAGTTTCACCTCGCTGTCTATATTCGGATAGAATCTGATTGTAGCGGCAGATATTTCTCTCAGCGTATCAACAGTTATAACGGGTTCCAATATAGCTCTGTTCGAGCACAGTATTTCGACTCTGCGATTTTCTTCCATACCCTCTGCTTCGTTTGGTTTGGACGGATCGCGCGGCAGATTGCGGGCTTTTATAGTCATCCTTGATTCATCAACTTCCCAAACATCACGGAAATAATCTCGTATGGTCTCGGCTCTTGCTTTTGAAAGTGCCTTGTTTTTCTTTTCTGTGCCTCGATCCGCGTTATGGCCGGTAATCGTAATCTTGTCATCAGGATTCTCTTGCAATCGTTTACCCATAATATTCAAGGCGTGATAGTAAGTATCCATCACATTCATATTGTGCAATCGAAGCAAACTGAAGTTTTCAGTTTCAGCTTTATTCAGCAATTTATATCTTTTAGGAAGTTCTGCTGAATTCTCATCGAAGAAGAAATAATTAAGCAAAGGACGCATATTGTGCGTTATGAAATCCTCGATTTTAATATCAAAGTCATCCGGTTCAAATCCGTTGCTGTCGACCTGTGTGGCACTTACCGATACGGCTAAAGACGGAGCATCGGGAGCAACAGGATAATCAGGCATCGGTGCGTCCGGTGCAGGCGGTGGTGGTGGCGGCGGCGGTGCAGGCTGTCTG
>JAQIDA010000248.1 GCA_027858275.1 Candidatus Kapaibacterium sp.
GTAACTAATATGGGATGAGAATTATTCTTCAGTCAAGCTGTAGTTAATATCAATTTTTCCTTGGAAAAATAATCTGTAAGAAGTCGTGTCTTGAATTGGAACTTCAATATTAATATAAGACGCGATAGATTTTATATCATGATAATACTTAATATATTCAACCGTATAGACCATTTTGTATTTTTGAGCGGGAAATGTCTGTCTGTTGTTATTCGCGTAATCAAAGTATGAAATTGTAGATTTATGCTCTTCAGTCGACAAACCCGTATACTCATGTCTGGCTGATTCAACAGGAATATTGTCAATTATCAGATGAATTTTTTCTACGGTTTCGTTGCATAAAAAATTTTCTTTTCTAGTAGCATGATATTTAGACGGCCGATCTATTTCAAGTTCTAATGACATCATATCAAATGCTCCGGAAGTATCAATAACTGCTTTGCTGATTACAATAGTTTCAGAATATAGTTGAATTGGTATGTCATATTTATTAGGAGAAGAGTAATCAATAAGCTCGTATAACTTCAATACCATTTCCGCTTCTATCATGCCGGGTTCAACGGGTTCATAGTTAGGGTTCTCGAAAGTAGTTTTTGCGTTAGCTTCAATTCCGAAGGACTCGCCGCAAGAACTCAATGCTAAGCTAAGTGACGCTATTACTAAAATTGAAATATATGTTTTTATGTTTTTCATTAATCAGACCCAAAAAAAGAATTTCAAGTTATTAATTTTATAGATTGATTTAAATTCCGTAAAAGAATCCCAATTTATAATCTCTAAACATAGAGTTTACATGTTGATATGCCAACACACTGCCTTCCAGACCAACGATAAAAGCTAATTCCGGGTAAGGAGCGTATCTCTCGGCAATCATTATTCTGCCGATGCCGCTCATAGCACTGTTCTCTCCCGAAAACGTCATGCCGGCGGACAACTGAGTAATTGTTTGCATATCCCATGAGTCAATACGAGCAAATTTCGGAATATACCTGAATGCAGCACCATATGAATTAAAATTAGGCTGCTGTTCGTAAATCGTTATAATTCCGTTAGCATCCGTTTCGTCAAACTTCTGCATGAAGTTTTCACGGCGATACTCAACACCAAGTGAGAACTGATCGCTGAGAGCGTAATAAACGCCGAGAGCAGTATTGTTTAGAAGATTGTGCTGAGCAGGCATCACAGATTCTCTGTGCAATTGCATATCATCATTGCTGCGGAATTCGATTGACCAAGGCGTTAGTTTAGTAATTATCAACATATCATCAAGAGAATTATCCGCTTGAGGCAGCTCAACTGTTTGCTGTTCTGAAGCGTCACTGTTTGCCAAAGCAATATGCTGAGACAGTCCGTTTAAGTCAGTCGGAGTTATAAGTGTCAAATCAGATTGAGAATCATTGTTGTCGGCAACATCGGAAAAAGAATTATGTTTGTTATTATCTGCTGCTGCTAAAAAGCTCGATTCAGCAATTGCTGTCGATTCTTGCCTCGTAAGCGGAATATTACTATTTATTGAATTATTGTTCGCTGTTGTTCGATTATTTAGATGATCCTTGTTGTTGCTTTCGGCATTTGCAAAACCGGATCTTGTAGGTACGTCTTTGGATTGCTCGTTGTTTACAAGCTCACTCTTTTCTGAGACGGTCGATTCCGCCACAAGTGAAATGTCTGTAGTTTCAGAGCCGCCGGATGTCTCATCAGAATCGGGCAAGACACTGAAGATAATCGCGGCAGTCAAGACTGCTGATGCCAGCCCCGCAATAATACTCGCTGCGAGCTTTCCTCCATAAGCAGCCAGAAATCCTCCCGTGCTGCCTGAAGTTGCTGCTCCTGTTACCGCCGCTCCGCTGATTGCTGATGCTCCGGCAAAAAAACCAAGCGTTGAAAATACCTTTGTAGTTGAAGAAGCTGAAGGAGAATAAGCCATAGTGTCATTACGAACAGCATCTTTAATCGCAAGCTGTTCTTTAAGCTCCGTTCGAAGCCCTTCGTTGGCGGAAATGGAAGTAAACAGCTCGGACTCCGCCGCACTATCCAATGTCCCGTCGACAAAGTCGTGTATCAATTTTGTGTAATCAGTCATAATATTTTGTCCGATAGATTCGTATGATTTATTTTCATTATCTCACAATTTCTTTCATGTACGGAGCCAAAATCGTCTTGATTTTTTGTTTGGCTCTAAAGACTCTTGATTTGGCGTTCGATATTGAAGTGCCGCAAATAGTCGCGATTTCGCTGTATGGCAAACCGTCATATTCTCTCAAAACAAATGCTTCGCGGAATTCAAAACTTAATAAGTCCAGTGACATGGTGATTAAATCCAGAAGCTCTTTTTGTTCGTAATTAAAATTTGTTGATTCGACAAAATCAATGTTTTCAATATTGACAATTTCTTTAGTATCGCGCTTGTCATTCAAAGCTAAATTTCTGGCGATTGTAATAAGGAATCCCGGAATATTGCCGGCATAGAAACCTGTCTCAATTTTACGATAGAATTTTATAAAAGTCTCTTGGAAGATATCTTCGGCTCGATGTCGATTATTGAATATACGATAGCAATAGGCATGCACTATGGAAGAATATCTGTTATAGACCTCCGTAAATGCCGCTTCTGCCATACTTTTGTCAGTATTCAGAAGTTCGATCAATTCCTGATCGTTATATTTCGATAAATTTTTCACCGATTGCTGATCCATATATCCGATTTAAGACCACTTACTATCACTAACACCATTTCACGAAAAAAGTCGCAAACAATAACATATATATACTAATAAAAACCGAGCAATACAAATATGAAGTACCGCCGATATGACAAGAGACGCAGAGAGTCCGGAACAAGTCTATGAAAATAATACGTTTATCGATCTAACCAGTTTTCAAAAACTTGATCAAATTGATCCGGAGCTAATTGTGGGCTGTCATACATTCCGGCTACTAATCTTTGGCGATGTGCTTCATAGACTGAAACAGCGACAGCAACTGAGATATTCAAGCTTTGGATCATTCCTGCCTGAGGGATCAAAAAGTTGCCGTCAGCAAGTTTTACAGCTTTTTCGCTGACACCCGAATGTTCATTTCCGAAAACCAAAGCGACGGGATCGCTCAGATTTATATCATACAAAGAAACGGCATCTTTGGCCATGTGAGTCGCGAATATCTTTTTGCCTTCTCGCCGCAAATCCGCATAACACTCCTCAATTGATGTGTAGTGCATGCTGTCCACCCATTTGCGGGCACTGGCGGAACTGCGTTCTTTCAGCTTCGGAAATTCCTGACTTCCGTCATAGACCAGACAGATTTCGAGGATACCGACAGCGTCACAAGAACGAAAGCAAGCCGATACATTATGTGGATCCCAAATATTCTCGAGAACGACAGTCAAAGTCGGTTGGCGTTTTTCAACAGCTTTTTTGATTTTCGCCGCTCGTTTTTCAGTGCGAATATTAATTTTATCTTGAAGGGTCAGATCGCTTAGTTTCATTATAAATTCATTATGAATCACGAAATAATCAATTTAATAGTTTTATAAAAACGAAAGCATAATTGTATTATTTCAAATTAATAAAAACCTAAATAATTTATATAAATATGC
>JAQIDA010000007.1 GCA_027858275.1 Candidatus Kapaibacterium sp.
GAAAAAACAAATAAAAAAAACCTGCTGATTGAGATTGTCAACAGGTTTTTCAATATAATAATTTTTATTACTTGCTTAATGCCTCGGCTCCGCCTACGATTTCCAACATTTCTGTGGTAATAACTGCCTGACGAGCTTTGTTGAACACCAATTCGAGATGATCGATAAGATCGTTGGCATTCTTTGTGGCGTTTTGCATGGCAACCATTCTGGCGGCCTGTTCCGCTGCGTAGGATTCGAGCAATCCGCGCCATACTTGAATATCTATATGTTTTGGCAACAATTCATCGAGTATGCTTTTCTGAGCCGGCTCGTAGATATAATCCGCGTTGGCGGTTGAAGCGTCTTCTTGTGCGTCAGATTCAATCGGCAACAACTGGACCATTGAAGGTTCTTGACGAACAATATTAACAAATTTATTAAAGAAGATGAATACCTTGTCGTATTCGCCGCTGACGAAGCCGTCAGATACGATTTTAGCAATATCCTTTGCATGAGAGAAATCAAGTTTGCGGAATATATCAATATATTCTTTCACAACTTTGACATCTTGCTTTTTGATAAACTGAGCCGTACGTTTACCGACCGGAAAATGGAAACATTCCGCTCCGGGGTATTCTTCCGCGAACTGTCCCTCAATTGTTTTCATCGCGAGTTTGAACAAATTCGTGTTGAAACCGCCGCAAAGTCCTCTGTCCGAGGCAATCGTTATAACAGCGATTTTTTTTACGTCCGAGCTGCTCTTGATCAGAGGATGAGAATATTCATCACCGACAGAATTAACAAGATTGGTCAGCACGTCGCCGAGTTTCTGCACGTAAGGTCTGGCAGATTCGATGTTCTCCTGCGCTCTTCTTAACTGAGCCGCTGAAATCATTCTCATTGCCTGAGTGATCTTAGCGGTGTTAGTAACCGATTTTTTTCTGAGTGTAATATCGCGTAATGTTGCCATCGAACATCCTTCTATAACGTTTTATTGTTTTCTAATATTAATTTGATTACCCCGAAAAAGAATTAGATAATCAACAGAAATTCATCACATATACATATCTGCTTGGGACAAATAACTCTTTACGTAATCATCCACACTGTCTTCAAGGGAACTAAATTCAATTCCGCATGAAGTGGCGGAGAGCTTGTCCATTTCCGCCTGAGTATAGTTCTGATACTGATTCACAAGGGAATCGGGCATTTCTTTGTATTCAATCACCGGCTCTTTGTCCATTGCTTTGAATACCGCTTTCATCAGATCGTTCCATGATCGGGCTTGACCGGTGCCGAGATTATAAATGCCGGCGAAATTTGGTTCGCTGAACATTTTCATCATCACATCGACAATGTCTTTCACATAGATGAAATCGCGCATCTGACCACCGTCTGTATAATCGGGGTGATTAGAGCGGAAAAGTTGAACTTGGCCCGTCTCCTTGATCTGCTTATACGACTTAAAAATCATACTCGCCATATCGCCCTTATGATATTCATTCGGACCAAACACATTAAAGAACTTCAGTCCCGTGAATACTTTTTCAAGTCCTTTGCTCAAAACCCACTGATCGAACAGATGTTTAGATAATCCGTAAGCGTTCAAAGGTTTCAAATTGTCAAATTCACTATCCGAGTATCCAAAAGCACCGTCTCCGTATGAAGCCGCGCTTCCGGCGTAAATAAACCGGATATTGTGTTTCAAAGCGTATTCCGCCAATTCTATACTATATGACAAATTATTGTCCATAATATAATCAGCGTCACGCTCAGTAGTGACGGAGCAGGCTCCCAGATGGAAAATAGCATCAATACTGTTCCCATAGTCGCCTGTCGCCAGTTTATGTCTGAAAGTACTCTTATGAACGAAATTATTGAATCGCTTGTCGACCAAGTTCTTCCATTTATTTTGCGTTCCAAGATGATCTACAACGAGAATATCGCTGAACTGTTTGTCGTTGAGTTTCTTCAACAAACATGATCCTATAAACCCCGCTCCGCCTGTAAGTACTATCATAATTTATTTCAGCTTATCGTTATACCGGAACTACAAAACTCTTTGAAAACGATTCCGCCGCTGCTTTGAGTTTAGCGATGATCTCATCATTCAACTCTTTTTTCTCAATAATATCATGCAAAACATCAGCATGTTGGCTGCTCATAAATTCCATGTATTCAGTTTCGAGTTTAACTAACATTTTGACAGGCACATCATCGAAATAGCCTTTTGTGGCAGTCCAAATTAAAGTAATCTGTTTTTCAACAGAAACCGGAACGAACTGTTTTTGTTTCAAAATTTCAGTCAACACTCGACCGCGAGTAAGCTGCTGCTGTGTCGATTTATCAAGATCAGAACCGAACTGAGCGAAAGCTTCGAGTTCACGGAACTGAGCCAAATCAAGTTTCAACGGACCGGCGATTTTCTTCATCGCTTTGATCTGAGCGTTACCTCCCACGCGCGACACAGAAATACCAACATTAAGAGCCGGACGAACACCTGAGTTAAACAGGTTTGGTTCCAGATAAATCTGGCCGTCAGTAATTGAAATAACGTTAGTCGGAATATATGCCGCAACGTCACCCGCCTGAGTTTCGATAATAGGAAGAGCCGTCAGCGAACCGCTTCCGTGAGCGTCTGAATATTTCGCCGCACGTTCGAGCAACCTGCTGTGGAGATAGAAAATATCGCCCGGGTAGGCTTCACGTCCCGGCGGACGGCGAAGCAACAATGACACCTGACGATAAGCAGCTGCTTGTTTCGACAAATCATCATATATTACCAAAGCGTGCCTTCCGTTGTCTCTGAAATATTCGCCCATAGAGCAACCGCAATAAGGAGCGATAAACTGCAAAGGAGCGGGTACAGAAGCATTAGCGGCTACAACTGTAGTATATTCCATCGCGCCGAATTGTTCCAAATATGAAACAACCTGAGCTACGGTTGAACCTTTTTGACCGATAGCAACATAAAAACAGAATACAGGCTCAATTCCCAGTTTTTTAGCTTCGGGAGTATGAGTAAATTTTTGATTAATGATAGCATCCAGAGCTACGGCGGTTTTGCCTGTTTGGCGGTCACCAATAATCAATTCGCGCTGTCCGCGACCGATCGGGATTAACGCATCAATAACTTTCAGTCCGGTCTGAATAGGCTCAAACACGGGTTGACGAGGAAGTACACCGGGTGCTTTTCTTTCAATCGGGAGCGTTTTTGTTGTCGCTACCGGACCTTTACCGTCAATCGGGATGCCGAGTGGATTGACCACACGACCCAATAATTCATCCCCTACGGGAACAGAAGCGATTTTGCCTGTTCTTCGAACTGTATCGCCTTCTTTTACAAGACTGTCATCACCGAATAACATAACCCCGACATTGTCTTCTTCGAGGTTAAGAACCATTCCGATAACGTCATTTGGAAACTCTACCAGCTCAGACGCCATGACTTTTGTCAGACCGTATACACGAGCAACACCGTCACCGACTTGAAGAACTGTTCCTACTTCATAAATGTCCGCTTCCTTTTCGAAGCCTGATAATTGGCGACGAAGAATGGCAGAAATTTCTTCCGGTCGAACACTAACCATAATTCTTCCTTTTCTTATATAGTTTAATTATTTATTATCTTGCGTATAAATTATTTGCGATTATTAGCCGTTTGCCATTGTCGTGTATAATTTTTTAAGTTGATTATTTAAACTCGCATCGAACATCCAGTCGTCAATTTTGACAATGAATCCCGCTTTTAAATCAGGATTGATTTTGAATATCGGCTGCAAAGTTTGCTTAGTCTTTTCAGTCAGTCGTTTTAATATCTCACTTTTCAGATCTTCCGACAATTCAATTGCCGATTCGACTTCGATAGGCAGAATATTATTCAGCTTATTGTATTGGGTTACATATTCAGCGATAATACTCGGAATAAGCGCGCCGCGTCGTTTGTCGAGAATCAATTGCAAAAAGTCCATAGTCAGATCAGAAACTTTCAGAGTCTCGTACAACTCTTTAAAAATTTCTTTCTTCTTATTTAGTCTAAACACCGGGCTTGCGGTCAGTGACCTTAGTTCACGTGAGAGCTTGAATGACTCATTGACTTTCTCGAAATCATCTAAAACAACATCGGCCGATTTGGCTTCCTGAGCTGTTTCGAGCAAAGCTCGAGCATATCTGAATGAAACTCTGTGTTCGTTCATCTTTATATTATCTCGTATTAGTTTTTCGGAAGCTTATCAATATATGACGCGGCGATTTTCGCGTGTTTGTCTTTGTCCAAAGTTTCGCCGAGAATTACTTCAGCCGCAGCTACAGCGAGTCCGGCAACTTCTTCTCTTAATTCTTTGATAGCGTTGTTTTTACTTTGCTCAATCGCGTCAATTGATTCTTTAATTTTTTGGCGTTTTACGGCATCGGCATCGTCAGCAGCCGCCTTCACTATATCTTCAGCCTGTTTGCGACCTTTGGAAATGAGACTTGACATTTCCGCTTGTGCTTGGCTGAGTTTGACTTCGCTTTCTTTGAGCAATTCCTGAGCCTTGGCATTTGCCGCTTCAGCGCCTTCTATAGAGTCTTTTATATTATTTTCTCTTGTGTCTAAACTGTTAATAATAGCAGTTAAACCAAATTTTTTCAAAATGAAAACGAGTATCCCGAAAATCAACAGGGTCCAAAATAACAACCCTATTTCCAAACTCATTATACTATCCATTTTTGTCTCCGCTTATGTATTCTTGACTAAGTAAGTATCATCAATTAAGCTTTATTTATCTTATTAATTAAGCTGTGTTTTCATCGGTCAAAAAGAATCAGAACGACGCCCGATAGGAAAACCGAGCGTCGTTACTATATTCTTTTATTTAATTGCGAGCATGATACAGATAACGCACGAGAAGAACGCTACGCCTTCAATAAGGGCTGCTGCGATAATCATCGTTGTACGTGAATCTGAAGCGATTTCGGGCTGACGTGCGCCTGCTTCAAGAGCTGCCGCTGCCAATTTACCGATGCCGAGTCCGGCTCCGATTACAGAAATACCTGCGCCGATACCTGCTGCTAAATATGCTAATTCCATGGGGTTTCCTCCGAAAAGTTAATTGTAAAAGCTAATTAATAAGACCTAATTTAATCTATTTTTTTATTTTATTTTCAAACTGATTCTTCATTTATTCCAACGCATATTAATGCGCGTGTTCTTCTTCATGCGCGTGATCGCCGATAGCCAAACCGATAAATACCGCTACCAACATGGAGAAAATGTATGCTTGAAGGAATGCTACTAACAATTCTAAGCAGTACACAAATACCGAGAATAAGACCGTGACAACTGAAATGCCTAGTCCCGCACCGAGTCCGAGAGATATTTTAAAATAGAAGACCAAGCCGAGAAGAGAGAATATAACTACGTGCCCCGCTGTCATATTCGCAAAAAGACGAATAGTAAGAGCGAAAGGCTTGATAAACATTGCGGCAATTTCAATTGGTATCATCAACCAACTTAGCCACCATGGAGCACCACCGAGTAGATGCTTGAACCATGCCCCGATTCCGGCTTCTCGAATCGCAGTAATATTAACGACAAAGTAGGCTATTATGGCCAATGCCGCACATACGGACAGAGATCCCGTGGCACTGTGACCGCCGGGTAAAAGTCCGAGCAAGTTCAAAATTAATATAAAGAAGAAAAGAGTTACAAAATAGGGCAATAATCCTTTGGATGCTCTTTTAGTAGGAACGTTTGGTTTTACAATCTCGTCACGAATGAAAACAACCACCGTTTCTACAAGATTTTGAACTCCGGAAGGAGCTTTGCCGGGATTCTTTTTCGCTTTTCTGCCGGCGAAAAAGAACATAGTTAGCAATATAGCTACTCCTATGAATTGGAATACCAATAAGGAAGTTATAGACATATCAAGAGTAACAGCCGCCTCATCCGAAGCTCTTTTGATTGGTGGATGATGGTGCATTACAAATGTTCCTTCTTCATTCATTGCTGAAGTCGAAGAATATACATGCAAGCCTTCTTTGTTGTCGTATACTATTACAGGGAGTTCACAAATATGATACCCAAGCCAGCTAAGTTTGCGGTGATCGCCGAGATTGCCGAGAAGAGTAGGAAACACTTGATCAGCAGTCATTTCGCCGCCGTCTTCCTGTCCGCCAGCATCGTGACCGTCAGCCTGATCTTCCGCGTCTTCATGTCCACCCGCATCGTGACTGTCAGCCTGATCTTCGGCGTGTTCATGTCCGTCCGAGTGATCGTGGTCTTCAGCGTGATCATTAGCGGCATCGTGACCGTCTTTGTGATCTTCAGTTTGAGCCGGTTCGGCAGAAAACAAAGCTATATCGTTTGTTTCGCTTATGTCGAAAACTTCTTGTAAAATTACATCAGCCATATTTTGTCCCTAATTTGACGTATTGTTTTTCAAACATACTAATTTCGAGCGGAAATGAATCAAGAATATTTCCGCCATAGTCAACACAAATACCGAAGAAACAAACGTCAAAGCGAAAGTTAATTTGTAAGTCTCTATGTTAACAAGACTAAACCAAAGAATCAACGTCATTATGAGGTAACGGACTGTCATAGAACCGAACACATAATCGTTGAATTTTTGGGGATTTTTAACGGACGCATAGCGAATAACAAACACAGCAATTCCTGTGTTAAGGGATGCTAAAATTAGTGCTGATATAATCGCAAACGTCATATATTATTTTTTCTTTTTAGATGATTCTAAAACAGTTCTTATAAACGACACCATTCCGGCTGTAATCCCAAAAAATGCCATAATAATAAACAGGACCGGTTTGGTATCAAATTTTTCATCCAGCCACCAACCGATGTAAGTCGACACAGCTACTGTCGCTGCAAGTTGTATACCAATGTGCGAGTAGCGCATTAACTCTTTTAATGCCTTGTTTTCCTTGTTGTTCTCTTGCACTGTACACTTCAAAACTATCAAAACACAGTCCTACAACACAAAGATATATTGTTTATTCAAAACATGCAAACAAAAAGAATAGAATTATATTTTTTGTAATCAATATAGTGGGTTTTTGGAAAATTTCGTGCTCGGCGAAGACATAAACCCTGAGGGGAAAAG
>JAQIDA010000018.1 GCA_027858275.1 Candidatus Kapaibacterium sp.
TCCCGATAAAAGAACCCCCAAGTGTCATACTAAGATTTGTTCTAAAGTACTTCAAGGACAGATTCACGCCCAATGTTTTGTAGTCCCCAATATTTACGTATGAATACAAACCTTCCTTAACCAATGCCAATGATATGAGATTAGTAATATTGTTGTAAAACGCTTTTGGCTCTATACGAAACACATAGTCATCATTTTGAAAGTTAACAGTAGCTCCTAAATTATAACTGTGCGAAGTTTCGGCCTCGAGAGTATTATTCCCCTGAATATTGTGATTGACATCGACAAAAAGGAAGTAGAGTTCTTTGAGCGAGGGAGCCCTGAATCCGCGAGCGTAAGAAGCGCGCATTGTTATATGGTCAGTAAGATTATATTTGAAATTGAACGACGGTATCAGAGGTGCTTCATATTGGCTGTTGCTGATGAATCTCAAAGAAGGCTGAAAAATAAAATCGTCCCCGATTGACAAACCCAGACTTGTGAAAAACGCAAAGTCCTGCATGCTTTCAGCGTCTTCGGCTATCTTCTCACTTGCGGCATAATCGAGATTAATATCAAAACCGGCTTGAAATTTCAGCCAATCCGTTACATCGTCGTGGCTATATGTGCCTCTAGTCATAAATGTCGTAAAAACTGATGTATCCTGATCGGCGGGATCTGAAGTCAGCTTCTCTTCGAGTGTGACCAAATCCTTGGAAAACTTGTTCTTTTTTCGATTATAGTAAGAATAACTCGCAGTTACATCAATAAATTGTTTGTCCCCGATTTTACCGTTGAGGAACATGCTGTTATTGATTCGATTAGTTCTGTAATGATCGTCAAAAGCGGTTTCACCGTATGGAAGTCTCGGCAAACCTCTGTTCAGTATGAATTCGTCAAAGTATCTGAGATTATATCTGAATTTGTAATCAGCGAAATTGCGTGAATAGCTCAAATCACCAAAATATTGTTCTTTTGGTTTCCATTGTTTTTGCCTCGTTGTATCGACTACAGAATAACCTCCAAAAAAATTGCGACCCAAAGAAGCGCTGATTTTATTTTTCCCGAAAGCATAAGAAGCATTGCCGTCAAAATTGTATTTCCCGACTGTCTCAACATATGAATTCAAGCTTCCCTCGAAAACATCGTCGGCAGATTCCTTTGTTATAATATTAATTACCCCGCCGAGCGCGTCCGATCCGTATATAGAGGACATAGGGCCTTCAACAACTTCGATTCTTTCGGCATTATTCAGATTTATTTGGCTAATATCAATATTGCCGTCCAATCGACCGATAACAGGGATCCCGTCAATCATGATTTTTATATTCTGCCCTGAAATACCGTTAATACTAAGGTTGCTGCCCAAAATACCGTCTTCTCCGATGCTGATATTCATTTCATTTGTTAGAATATCTTTCAGTGTAGAAGCAGCTTGAGCCTGAATTCTTTCCTTGCTCACAATATTAATTGAGTAGACAGATTTTTGAGCCGTAGTAGGTCTAAACTGCCCGGTAATAACGACCTGATCTGTTACGATAGCTTTTCGCTTCAAATACAAACTGCTGTTTGATTTTTCATACAGAGTATCAATAAGAGTAAAGAATCCTATATGGCTTATAGCGATCTGAACCGGCAACTTATGCTCAACAGTGAATTTCCCGAATCTGTCGGTAGTAAGCATTTTCTTATATTTAGCCGATTTTCCGATACTCGAAACATATACAGTAGCCGATTTTATAGTCTTCTTTGCATCTGACTCATAAACCGTAAACGAACGGCTGATCAAGTTCAGGGGGACAAAACACAAAACCGTCAGCAAAAGAAAAATGATGATTGATTTGTTCATTATTTTGCGCGATATAATAATTAATGTTTGTTGCTTAAAGAAACCTTCCGAGGGTAAAGAAACCCTCGGAAGCTGCGGTTCTTCTCTTCGATGGATTCCACTTTCTTGAGTGGATTCCATCTTCTTCAGCTGTTCCAAAAGACAGGATCTTATCCCCCCGCCTGCAAAGGAGGGGGCAAGGGGGAGGTTCTTATTCTTCCCTTATTTCACAATAATCTTTTGTGAAGAAACATTCTCCCCGACATTCATCACAACAACATAAGTCCCTGCAGCAAGTCCGGAAGTGCTGATTGATTTCTGAGAAAGGTTATCAGAATTTTCACCGGAATAAGTCTCAATCAAATTCCCTGTAATATCATACATTGCGAAACTGATTTTTGAATCGAGATTGCTCGTATTGTAGATAATAGTGCAATTATCGCCTCTGTTGATAACATTGGGATAAACGGCAAAACTTGCGCGGCTGTTGTTGTCAAATTCATCCACGGAAGTAGTCACGTCCTCAATCGTAAATTCGATATTTCCGCCGGCAAGTCCGTCGTAGGCAGTGAAGAAAAGTTTGAAAATCAGTCCGTCTTGGAGCATTACATAATAAGCGAGTTCCTCAACGATGTCGCCTTGAATTGTTTTCCACTGATGTCCTATTGTGGAAAGCATATATGAATATTCATCTTCTGATTCAGGTTTAATCATGTTCTCAACCGGGTATCCTTCGACTATCGCTGTTTTGATTCCGATATTAGTTCGGACGCCGGTCACACCGTAATACATCACGCTGCCGCCCATATCTATCGGGAACATATATCTGCCGAAGAGTAAATTCCAGCTTGAACTCGGCGGTTCCCGATCTGTAAACTCTTCGTCCGAGAAAGAATAATATGAAAAATTACGATCGTTATAATGTTGCTTTTCGACATAAGCGGTTATTTCATTGCTGCCGTCGAGGTCGGCGTAAGTGAAAGTATATTCACCTGCCGTAAGCAATTCAATCATAATTCTCTTTGCACTGCCGTCTTGGAAAACAATGACGTACACAGTAGTTCCGAGAATCGCCTGCCCCATATTGTAAAATCCCCAACCGAAATCTCCACTGGTTTGGAATCCGTCCATATATTTATTAAAGGCTCCGATATTCCAAGTCTGGACCGAATTGTGCAGAGGCTCAACAGCATAATACCCTGTTGTGTCTATGGGGGCGCTCCATTGCTCTTGTTTCATCCCCGGGACTTCGTATAACTTGACGCCCTTCATTTCATTCACAAAAATTCCGGCATTACTGCCTTCCATTTCAAAAGCTAAGTCCCAGTCATTAGCCGGAATTTCTCCGACGATTGCATTGTCGAACAAGCTATAATAAACATCATTCACGCTGCCTGCGCCGAGAGCAATTTCCACGGTTTTGGGTTCGGCAGACAATGTTGATACAGAGAAGATAACAAGCATTAGAATAGTAAATAATTTAGACATAATGACTCCATTTTTTATGATAAAATTTATTTTCTGTTTATAAAATCCACAACTCATAATATAAGGAAAAATGATATTGAATACTATCATTT
>JAQIDA010000134.1 GCA_027858275.1 Candidatus Kapaibacterium sp.
ATGAGAACGGAATCAAACTTCTAAAGAAGGGATATATGATTTCTGACAACATTGCCGTGAAAATTATTGAAAACACGAAATTATGAAGATGACACAACAACAACAACAGAAAGAGTACAAGTCGTTGTTGTTTAATAGATTACGCTCTACAGCGTGTTAAGTTTGTGTTAAGGAATGTATAAGATAGTGTTAACTTGTATTTTACGAAAATATTAGTTATTTTTTCATTGAAAATAGTTATAAATTTGTGCTGTATGAAATGTGATAATAAATAATAAATAATAAATAATAAATCAAGAGGACAAATCAAGTGGATTATGAATTAATAATTGTCGGTTTACTGCTGCTCATGGCCATCATTGGTTTAGTTGTCGGGGTCTCGAATGATGCCGTGAACTTTATGAACTCAGCGATAGGAGCTAAAGCTGCCCCGAGAAAAATTATTGTAGCAGTTTGTGGTTTGGGACTGTTGGTCGGTGTTACATTTTCCAGCGGAATGATGGAAGTTGCTCGAAAAAGTATATTCAACCCTGAGTTTTTTATCATGACGGAGCTGCTGGTGATATTTACGGCAGTGATGATCCAGAACATTTTATTGCTGGATCTGTTTAATACCTTTGGGCTTCCGACATCAACAACTGTATCTGTAGTTTTTGGTTTGTTCGGCGGAGCTCTTGCTGTTTCTTCAATAAAAATTATCAACGAGGGTCAATCTTTCGATATGATAGTGCAATACATCAATACTCCTATGGTGGTGAAGATCATCGGAGCGATATTCTTGTCCGTACTGTTTGCTTTCGTAATCGGATCGATAGTCCAGTTTGTCACAAGATTAATGTTTACTTTTGATTTTGATAAAAAATTCCGGCGTTGGGGATCACTATGGAGCGGGGCGGCATTAACCGCAATTACATATTTCATTCTGATTAAAGGCTCCAAAGGCGCTTCCTTCATGGACGATGAGCTCAAATTATGGATTTCACAGAATTCGTTCATCTTGATCGCTTATATAATGGTATCATGGACAGTCTTGATGCAATTGCTGATGTCGTTCACTAAAGTAAATGTTTTGAAAGTTGTTGCCTTGATCGGTACATTTGCTCTTGCCATGGCATTTGCAGCTAACGATCTTGTAAACTTTATCGGAGCTCCTATTGCAGGTATGGAGGCCTATAAGTTGGCTCATGAATCTGCAAATCCTTTTACTGAATTAATGGGGGGCTTATCCGCAAAAATTCCGGCAAATACATTAATCCTGATGATTTCCGGTGTTATTATGGTCGTTACATTATATTTCTCAAAAAAAGCTAAGACTGTGACGAAGACAGAACTTGGTCTCAGTCGTCAGGATGAAGGTCTTGAACGTTTTGAATCAAATGTCCTCGCAAGAATAATTGTTCGAATGGTTCTTTCGTTTGTTGACGGCTTCTTAAAAATCGTTCCTAAGAAATTGCGTAAGTGGACCAACAAGCGTATGGACCCATCAAAGTTCAAGCCCGTAGTTGATAAAGACGGCGATGTCCAGATGTTCGATCTGCTCAGAGCTTCCGTCAACTTTATGGTAGCAGCAGTTCTAATTTCGTTTGCGACGGCTCAGGGTCTTCCTTTGTCAACTACTTATGTTACTTTTATTGTTGCTATGGCAACGGCTCTTCAAGATAAATCTTGGGGGCGTGACAGCGCGGTTTACAGAGTTTCCGGAGTACTGACGGTTGTCGGCGGATGGTTTTTCACTGCAATAAGTGCAGCAATATTTGCTATGATAATCGCGACCATAATTTACTACGGCGGATTTGCCGCAACAATAGGTCTTATTATTTTAACAGGATATTTAATGTGGCGTTCATCTCGCTTGCATAAAGTCCGTGAAGAAGAAGAGGAAGAAAAAGAAAAAGTAGTCGCATCAGAAATCAAAACAGCCCAAGAAGCTGTAACATACACTTGTGTTCAAGTGGGAGAATATTTCGATTCAGTAGCTAAGACAACAAATAATGTTTTTATTGGGATTAACGAGCGCAACCATAAGAAACTGAAAAAAGCCGTGAAGCAGTCTCATAAAATCCATGCTAATACAGATATCCTGATTGCTGACTTAATGAAAATCATCAACTTTATGGATGAATCAGATCCTGAAACAGGGCATATTTTTGCCAAGGCTATTGGAGGTCTGCACGAAGTTTCATCTCGTTTGAGAAACTTCTCGACAACTAATTTCAACTATGTTGATAACAATCACCATCAGTATACCGAGCCGCAGCTTGAAGAATTGACGTTAGTTAACACATCATTGTGTGATATTTTGAATAAATCAGCAAAAGCCGTTAAGAAGCAAAAATTTGATAAATTCCTAAATATTACTGACAGCAAAGATCTATTGCTCGACAGAACTGCTAAGTTCAATAAGAATCAGATCAAGCGGATTAAGAAATCTTCGACTAACGCCAAGCGCAGCTTACTGTTCCTCGGAATTCTCGATGATGCCGGCGCGATTGCAGAGCATTCCTTGAGAGCGACAAAGATTTGCCGCGAACTCTATGTAACAGTTCAGGCAACAAACAATGTAAAACTGACAGGTGTAGATTTCTGATTAAGCAGAATGTAATGTTTTATACTAAAGGAGCTGTTTCATTGGAGGCAGTTCCTTGATTATTTTAAGTGAGAGCTCTAAATAATAATATTGGAAAACACATCCGATTTCCTTTGATTTAGCTAAGGCTGACGTAACAGGAAAGAGAAAGATACCGGCATATTAGAACTCGAACAATGATGCTAATCATCAATAGTTTCTAGCCCGAATATATTTTCAAGTACAAACTTCGTAGTCTCTTCACTATATCCAAACCAACGGTTGTGACCGCGAGGGTATGAGATAAGCCGTGAGTTGTTTGATACGGAATCCAATATTTCAGCATGGCGGAAAGGAATGAGAATGTCTCTTGTGCCGTGATGTATCAGCAGAGGCATGTTGCTTCCTCGCAAAGCGTCCTCATTGTCGTACTGATCGCGAATAAGAAACTGAGGGATAAAATAATCATAGGCAAAAGATTTGAACGAAGTGAAAGTACATTGTAAAATCATTGCGTCAATTTTGCGTGATCTCGACAGTTTGCAGACAACTCCGCCTCCAATTGAGACCCCGTGGGCAATGACCTTTCTGTCTTTGTTTTTCGACATGCTCATCGCCGAATCATAAGCTTTTTCACAAAGTTCATTGATTGATTCTTCAGACGGGGAGCCTTCGCTGTTGCCGTACCCGGGATATTCAACGATTAGTACATCGCAATTGATATCTTTGTACTGCTCGAAAAGATCAAAATTACCCTCGGCAACTTCAAAATTTCCGTGAGCAAAGATCACAAAGGGATTATCAAAATTCCCGTCTTTGACAGCATCAAAGTAAAACACTCGACCAATTCCTTCTGATATAGGAATTTCTATTTGAGTGACTTGAGAATAATCTGCGTTTTTGGGTTTAAGTCCGGTCCCGGGAAATGATATGCTGCTTTGCCCGAAGTACATCGCTGTGCAATAGATGATATAAATTACAGGTACGGATAGGATGGCTTTGATTTTACCGGGAATTTTCATAAACAGAATCTCATAGTATTAGTATATGCTTCAATAAATAAAACGAAAGGATATTGAGGCTTATTGTGGCTGAATCTAAAATCATTTGCTTTAGCGGCCGGCAACAACAAACTTTCCTGAAGCTATAATTCCTCTGTTTCCTCTGATCAAATAGAAATAAGCCCCGACAG
>JAQIDA010000227.1 GCA_027858275.1 Candidatus Kapaibacterium sp.
GTTTAAAATCAAGGACTTTCATTCAAGGCAAAAAAAAACCCGGCACGCCGGGTTTTTTTAGTGAAATATCGCAGTTTGATTATTTTCGGACAACCAACTGTTTTACTACTTGAGAACCATTTATATTTAAGACTACAAAATATGTTCCTTGAGCTAATAATGCGGCATCAAATCTAACGGTCTGCATTCCGGAACCGATCTGTGCTGACTGCAAGTCAGATACCACATTACCTTTAATATCGAATAATTTCACATCAACATTATAAACGGCAGATCCGGCAACGTTATATGTGATTGTCGCGTTATCATCTATTGGGTTTGGTGTTACCGTAAAATCAAGTATATTGAAAACTTCAGGTTCAGCACTAGTCGGTACAGCAGAATTGAATACTTCTTGAGTATTCATGTCTTGCAAGAAAGCAATTGCATAAAGGTTATCAAAATTTTCTACATTGCTGCTTGTACTGTCAAAGCTATAAGTTAATTCTATTACGAATGGCTCATCTGCAGTTAACTTGTCTACTCTAGTCCCTGTACCGCTTGGCAACATTTTTTGTTCTACATCAAAAAATTCTGTTTCGCCGTTTGATGCTCTGTTGTTAACAGTACGAGTTTCATTAATACTGACAAAGGCCCTCATATTAGGCAATTCCATGTCGAATGCAGAAGTTATCGTCAATGTTATAGCAATATCTTTGCCTGAAATTTCCGCATCCATATCTATGTTGACAAAAGCAGGAACGGATAAGGCGTCCTCCATCGTTTGAGCTGTGAAATAATTTGGATTAAGTTTAACAATGCCGTCAACGTGTGTTTCCGGAACTGCACTTACCGCATAGTATGTCCTTCTGAGGCCACCATCTGCGTTGTAGTATTTATCACCGGCACCGGGCCATCTCATCTGATAATTGACTTTTGTATATTTACCTTCAAATTCCGGTGAAGACAATATACTACCAAGCACTTCATTCCCCGGTTTGCATGGAGGACATGTAGCACTTGTGAAAACTTCAATCAATGTATTGCGTTCATAAGTTTGTGACTTATCATATATTGTAAGTGGCGCTGTAGCTTCATTGTTTTCTGCTGTTGGATCTTCAACTCCGTTGATTAAAGATACCCAAACTTTAAGTGTTCCGACGCCAAGGCTCTCTGTTGTCCAACCCGGGATTGTAAATTGATAGTTTTCATTAAAGGACACATTAATATCTGATATTTGAATTGATTGGATTTCCTCATCCTTAAAATGGTATTTCAATTCCACAGAAGTCAAAACATCGGCAGCAACATTTTTTAATATCCCCTTAATATCAAGCGGCAATTCACTATTAATATCAGCATAAGCCGGAATTGTGATTCCTTTCATAGCAACATCCAAAGCTTCAAGTGTGTATACTTTAAAATTGTCGATAAAGAGGGCATTCCCGCCACCCATAGTATTGTTATGCAAAGCAATGTAAATATCAGAATTATCTACACCAAATGACGACAAGTCAATTACAACCTGATTCCAATTATCATGGTCAACAGTAGTATGATTTGTCGCGGGGTCTCCGGTATATACAACGGTTGTAAAGTCCTCGACAGCATCGCCGGTTTTGGAAATCAGAACCTCAAAACTTTCAGGTGCATCACTAATTGTTGCTTCAACGAAAGAAAGCGTAACTGCCTCGCCAACAGTTATTTTAGGAAAAATCGCCCAGTCATCTGAATTTCCGTTATTGGAATATTTTGACGAGGAAATCAAAGTCATAGATGATGTGAATGACCCATTATCATTATAATATTGCCATGCATGTTTCATAAAAGTATATGCGTTTGCATTACCATCCAGATCATGTATCTTAATATCTTTTGGGGCTTCTCCGGCAGTGCCTGACTCAAAATCATTTTCATAGTAAACGGTCTCAGCGCTTACGACTCCAAAAGCCAGCAAAAGACCTAAGTAAAATGTAATAAATTGTCTCATAAAAAATCCAAAAAATGTTAAAAATTAATAATACTCTAATTAATCCTATAATATAGGAAATTTTTTATTCATTTCTATTTAATGAAGAGTGACCGGGTTATAAAATTAATTATGAACATTAATTAACTTTGCCGCTTTGTAAAAAATATCTATCTTGGCTGTTTATAATTAGTTAATACTTATTTATTAAATGAACGGAAAGATATTATGAAAAGAATATTTACACTACTGACTATCGCTTTCACATTGAGCTTTATCGGTCAAATGACAGCACAGGATCTCGTTAGCACTGATCCTTCCAACAGAAACGGTATTTTGGAAGAATACACAGGTATTTATTGTGGGTATTGCCCACAAGGTCACGCTATCGCAAAACAATTGATGACAGATAACCCCGGCAGATTTTTCGCAATCAACATTCACGAAGGTGGATATGCTGTACCTCAGGCCGGATCAGGACATCCTGATTTTAGAACTCCATGGGGCAAAGCACTTTTAGACCTTGCAGGCGTTACAGGATTCCCAATGGGTTCAATTAACAGAGAAGTTTTTCTTGCGGGCAAAACAGCTATGAGCCGCGGCGATTGGGCCACCTATGCAACTCAGGTTATGAGCGAAGCATCTCCGGTAAATATCGGCGCAAAAGCATCTTGGATAACCAGTAAAACCGTAAAAGTTGAAGTTGAACTTTATTTTACAGCTGACGCACCTGCCGATAATCTACTTAATGCTGTTTTGCTTGAAAGTGGCGTGATTGGTTACCAAGCAAGTGGCGGAGAAGACTATGAGCATAATCACATTCTCAGAAGTATGAGCAGCCAATGGGGCGAGACAGTCGAAGAATCTGCTGCAGGTACACTTGTTAAAAGAGATATATATATTAATGTGTTAGACAAAGTTGACCCGTGGACATCAAATTTTGATGTTGTTGTATATCTTACAAAAGCAGACAGACAATACATCTATACAGGTATTCAGGTTGAACTTGGCAATGATGCTCCTATGGCCACATCTGTAATAACAGGTGCAGCAGAAACTCTTGACTTCACCAAAGACGGAGAGTCAAAAGAAGCATCAGCAAATCTTTCTAATATTTCTGCAAATGATATCACTTTTGTCTTGAGCCTTGAAAAATCTGAAACAGTTCCTTCTGATTGGTCTGCGGAAATTACTTCTCATACAGAAACAGAAGTTGTTGTTCCTGCCGGAACAGATATTGATGTAACTTTCTCTGTTACTCAGGGTAACACTCAAGGATTCGGTATTGTAACTCTGAATGCAGCTGAAAAAATTACTGAATTTAACTATGAAGAACCAAACTTATTCAAGAAACTCGTTGTTTCAACAGGCTTTGAACAATTGTTCATTAATCGGGCCGGCAGTAACTCTGTAATTGCCCCAGCATTAGCAGGCAGCGATTATAGTAATATTATGAGTCTTCCTCTTGAGATATTTGAATTAGGAGCATCACAGTTTACTAATTTGAATACCATTCTCATGGATTATGGTGTAGGCAGTGGTTTTACACAAGCAACTTACGATGCTGTTGCAGCATTAGTACAAAATGGTGCGGATATGGTTGTTTTAGGTGAAGGTACTTCAAGCATTTTAGGTTCATTAGGCGCTAAAGTAAAAGGATATTGTAAACACGGATACACAACAGATTATGTCGATTTTAACATTATCGGTTATGACGATGATCCTATCACAGGCGGATATAACACGAATATTGTTTCTCGTCTGCCGGGCGGTTCATTTATGACAATCTTCTCAATAACCAACGAAACAACAACAAGCCCAATTTTAAGATTTGCTGATGCTGGTCAGTATTTCACAATCGTAAACAACCAACGTGTTGATCATCCAATGTCTGCTGAAGAAGGAATTTTTGGTCTTCGTTTTGAAAATGGCGACCAGAAAATTGTTTATTTAACAGAAACATTAAGTTTGATCAAGGATCCGACAACAGTATCAGCTGTGGCAGACAGAATTCTTGCATACGTTGCAGGTCTTGTCTCAGTCGAAGAATTCGACGCTTATTTCAGCAACATGACAGCAGCTCCGAATCCGTTCGCAGCTTCTACAACAGTTGAATTCAACATGACTTCAGCAGCAGTTGCCGATATGTCAATCGTTGACGCATCCGGAACTCTTGTAAAAGATTTGGGCAGCAAAACTTTGGCACAAGGTCAGAACATCGAAACAATTAATTCCGACAATTTGGCTTCAGGTTTATACTTCTTCGTAGTAAAAACAGGAACTCAGACACAGCAGATTAAACTGGTTATCAGCAAATAATCTCTCGTCGAAATTTGATTTCATACAACAACAGCCGGAAAATTCTTTTCCGGCTGTTGTTTTTTATATAAATTGCTTTTTATTATGAAGCAATTACAATTATTAATTTGAACAATCGTGATCTGACATACATGACAAACAAGATATATATACTGATTCTCGCAACGATTTTTTCGTTCAACCTCTGCACGGCACAGGATACGGCTGACAGTTTAGCTAATTCGGATTCACTTAAGATTCCGCCAAAAACCCGTTTGCTGGTAGCGAGGATACAACTTGGTCATAAAACAGAAGACATTAGGCTCACAAAAGTGCAGGCCGCATTGAACTTCGCCTCGTATTTGTCAAGACTGTTTGAGATTATTCCGGCCGCTGCGAGTGACTCAATGAGCGTAGTGCTGAAAAATGAAAATTTACAACCGACCGCTAAAGTAATTTCAGAAAGACTCGGCGCCGACCGCATTGTTTTTGTCAATGTCAATCGTATCGCCAATATGCTGCGAGTGGATCTCAGCTTGGTGAATCCTCTCAGCCCAATGCAAAAAGCTCAGGGAACCGGCTACGCTCTAATACGCCATAGATTCGAGAAAACCGGCGAATTGATGTATGACCCCGCCTTACTTATCGCCTGCCAAAGAGCTTTGGCTTCAGCTGAAAATGACAAAATCATGTTCTTTTTCGCAAAGGACAAATTCAAAGTATTTCCTGCAGAACCTTTGGTTGTGGGCGGTTTGGAATTCGTGAACGACCCTGCGGAGAAAGAATGGAAATTGTTCGGGGAAAAAGAAAGAGCTGAATTTGGCAAAGATCTAACACAAAGCATGTTCGAAGCCGCAATCGATGCCCCCTATTATGCCGTATACGATCCTGAGACAAGAGATTCCGTTTTCGCCGTGTATAATCTCTATTTAATTGAAAACTGCCGTGCGCCGTCAATTGTAGAAATTGATGCCCTAAACAAATTTCAAGTGAAAAAATATCTTACCGGTAAACTTATTCGTACTCCGGAAGGCGCGACAATTGAGATTAGTCTTTGTGATATTCGCGGAACAAAACTATACGTTATCAAAACAGAATCCGCGGAGTTTAAAACAGACGCGATTGATATTCTGGAAACAATAGCAGCGGAGCTTGTGAAAAAGATTCTTGATATTAAAGACAGTGATTCTTGACTTTAATTATCCGAATTATCTCACTATCTCAAACGCCTGAATAATACTTCCCGTAAAAGTATATATCTCCAGATAATATCTGCCGATCGCAAGATTTTGTAAATTATACGATTCTTTATGATGCCCGTAAATTTTAAAGTTCTTATCAACAAGAACCGCAACTTTTTGACCGAGGGAATTGTAGACGTATATACTGATATATTTTTCCTCACTAATCGAGTACTCAATATTAATCACATCGTCCGCCGGGTTGGGATATAGTGACATTAATGTGTCGTTTGTCGCGACCGGCATGTATTTAGAGTCAGCTATTCCGATTTCCTTTGCTTTGATGCGCGAAAGATCTGATTGCTCCCTCAACCCAGTCAGATTATCCGCGACGAAAATGCTCATCACAATTTTCACACTGTCAGCTGCCGGCAATTGAATCGGTCCGGCAGCAATTACTGTCGAAACATCTGTTATATTAGAGACTGAACGAGCAACACCGCCCGACATCATCCGCCATTTTTCCGCATCCTCAAAGCTGTCCCAAACGCCCGGATTGTCATATCCGACGCCGTCGTTATCAACAGCAAAGAAATTCAAAGCTTGCTCGGATAAGAGAGACATACCGATTTGCGGAAGACTGTCCGTAGTTGCGTTTTTGACGTAAGCCAGCCCCGTTAATTTATCGAAAGTTGCTACATTGTTGTAGCCCTGGGGGCCTAAGTCCCAGTCCCCGTAAAGTGCGACACAGAGCGAGTCGAAATCAGCGCCGCTGACATTGACAACATTATACTCAATTATTATATAATTTCGGTCCGGCTCTTTGTCAAATTGATATACCGTCTGCCTGACCTTCACACCAACCGGCCGCTGAAGCAGCGGTTTTTCCCGGAAATTAACATTGCCTTCCTGAGCCGCAAACAGCCCGGGTTTAGAAATTGCGAATACACTATCGGACTGAAAATCATTGTTTTTGACTTTTGCGTATATTCGAGCGACATCAGACACTCTGTTATATCCCGAGGCTATCATCAATGCCCCTTCATAGAGCAGATTGTTCCCGTCGAGATAACGGAAACCGCTTCCTTGGGTATTTGCCGGATAGTCGTTGTAAGCGATATTTCCCCGGCTGTTGAAAGTGACGCTTAGATTGTTGGCGGTCATTGTTTTGTATGAGGGGCGAAGAGTAATCGGAATAAAGTGTGTGCCTATCTTGTCGTCCCCGTCATAAATTTTTATGTAGATTGATTTTTCACTGTCCGTGCTGATGTTCGAAGGTACCGTGAAAGTTAATCTTGTCGCGGGAGTCAGACTTTCCAAAGTGTACATTGCGCCGACAAGAATTTCATTTTGATCAAAATCAATTAAGTCAGCTTCTGAAAAATTAGCGACAACTCTGATATTCTCCGACGGAGCAAGCACGTTTAGCAATTCAATTTCAATTTCAATTTTTTCACCGAGCTCATAAGCAGCATCGCCGTTCTCGTCAATTATAGTATAATCCTCTATTATAACAGATCTTGGATTTGTGAGTTCCACGGCTTTCAGCGCGTTAATTCTTCCGCTGCCGATCAACCCGTAAAACGCCGGATTGATATTATTTATATCATCCGTGCCGAGCTTCAGATGTTCTGCAAGTTGAACCGGACTGTAATCAGGATATACAATTTTCAAGATTGCCGCGATTCCGACGACAACCGGCGTTGCCATAGAAGTTCCGTCCCAAGCAGCATAATTATTCAAAGGCAGAGTCGACATAATATTATCACCCGGAGCAGACAGGTCGACAGTTTCGTCGTAATTAGAAAAAGTCGTTTTCCGATCTTCCTTATCCGTCGCGGCGACGGAAATTGAATTTCCGTAAGAAGCAGGATAAGACCTCCTGTGGTCAAAGTCGTTGCCTGCCGCCCCTATTATCAAAGCCCCGAGCTTTTCTGCGGCTATTACGATTTCCTCTTCTGCCTCGGATTTGGTCGTGCTGACCCAGGAGCAATTAATAATCTCCGCGCCGAGTACAGCAGCGTACAGAATGCCTTGGTATGAGTTATGCACACTTGTGCTCGTCGGATTGTCCTTTCCGATTTTAACAGGAATAATTTTCACAAAATCGGCAATTCCTGCGATTCCGATTTCGTTATTAGTCAGAGCTGCGATAACGCCGGATATATGAGTCCCGTGACCATGTCCGGGATATGGATCATTGTCATAACCCGGCTCAACAGAGGACATAAAATCCCATCCACGCCAATCATCGATAAAACCGTTGTCATCGTCATCAATCCCGTTAGATTTTTTATCGTTTCCGTCGAAGTCGAGTCCGTTCTCGCCGGGATTTTCATACATCTGACCTTTTAGGTCTTCATGATCGTAATCAACTCCGGTATCTACAACTCCCACAAGCACTGTGCGTTGAGGATTGATCAATTCCAATGCTTCAAATACTTTTGTTGTACCCAAATAGTATTGATCTTTGAACAGTGAGTCGTTAGGAGTAACACTGAATTTATGAATTGGCACGGGCTCGGCATAAATTACGTCCGGTCTCGAACTGAGTTTTCCGCAAGCCGCCTGCGGGTCTATATCGGATTCATATTCAATATCACAGATCATGTAGAGCGATGAGACTTGGTCGTAAGCAGAACGATACATCTTGTTTTTATCAAGCTTACGAGTATACGCGCGAATCAAGCCGGGATTAATAAAGGAAGAAGATTTATGCTTGCCGAGAAGACGTACAAACTCTTCAATTTGTCCCTTGCTTGCTCCGGTTTGCCATGATTGAGCGATATCTGATCCGGTTAGGAATTTCACCCTCAAACGATGTTCTTCATATCCACGGTCAGCACGAACACAGATCGAACCCATAAACACGATAACAAATATAACAGCAGTAAATATAGTTTTCATTCTTTCGCTCAGATAAAAGTAAAGCAAATTATGTTTGCTCTAATATACGATATTCCTGTATGAAAATTATAATTATAAGGGTCAAACACAGTGTGTTTAAACATACACTGCACTTTCTCCCCGGTATAAGTTCCTATATATTATCCTTGTCATACTCATATATTTTCTTAAATTGTGTTTTGTTGATTTAATTCTCAAGACGGACAATAGAAAATGATTGAAATTTCGAATTTACATAAGTCTTTCGGCGCCAAAAAAGTTTTGAACGGTGTCAGCTTCAATATTTCGCCGGGCAGGACATTGTGCTTAATCGGGAAATCCGGTTGCGGCAAAAGCGTATTGCTCAAACATATTGTCGGTCTTCTGGAAGCTGATCAGGGATTTGTAAAAGTTGACGGCAAAGTCGTCGGAGCAATGAAGAAAAAAGATATATTTGGGATAAGACGAAAAATGGGATTTGTTTTCCAAGGTGCCGCACTCTTCGATTCATACAATGTTTTTGAAAATATTGTGATTAGTCTCTATGAACACGGTGAAAAGGACAGGAACGTACTCGAAAAAGAGGCAAAACGAGTTTTGTCAGCTGTTGGGCTGTTGCCTGATATTGATGATTGCAGTCAGGAAGAATTTAACGATGAATGGGAAATTCTCAGCAAAAAGAAGCCTTCGGATTTATCAGGAGGAATGCGCAAAAGAGTCGGAGTTGCCCGCGCGCTGGTAGGAAGTCCCGATTATATCTTTTATGACGAACCGACTACAGGGCTGGATCCCGTCACAAGCGACCGCATTGACGCTCTAATCGCCAACCTTGCCGACAAGCTCAATGTTACGTCAATTGTGATTACCCATGATTTGTTCTCGGTTGCTAAGTTAGCTGAAAACGTAGTGATGCTCGACAACGGCAAAGTTCGATTTGAAGGCCGTCCGGAAGAGCTTAAAGAATCTAAAGATGAAGTTGTGCTCGAGTTTTTGAAGAGATATTCTTGAGTGTCGAAAAGGACTTTAATTATTCATCCCGAAAAGCGAATGTCATTCCGAGTTTGAACCCGTCATAACTATATGGCGTGTCTGAATAGAAGGGAATGAATTGGTTCTCTCTTCTTAGCTCATACAATACAAATGAAATCAATGTTTTAACGGCGAAGTTCGCGACCGGGTACAGCTTTGGATTATCATACATATACGAGAAGCCGACGAAATCAACGCCTCTCTGCAGCATCAACTCTGTTCCCGATCCTAATATCCATTGCCCGAAAGAAAAATTCGGATAGATCAAATTGTGCTCGTAAGACAAATTGACAAAAATCACATCAGACAATCTGTACTTAATACTGCTTTCGAACGCGATCCCGAACTTTGTTTTCTCGTCAATTTTATCAAAATACTTATCGTCTTCAGGAAAAGGAGTCGGCAACATTATGTCTAATTCCGCCCAAGTTATGCGCCCGGCATGAATGAAAGTCAGCCCTTTCAATACTCCGTCGTTATAGCCGTAACCATTTACGCTCGACAAAGCGAACCGCCAGTAATCAGAGATAGTCTCGTCGCTTGGAGGTTTCGAAAGCAGCGACATATTCGAGGATTGATTCATCATTGAGACATATTCACCTGCATAATGAAACACACCCGAAGCAGGCATATACTCATTCAATCTTGTAAATCCGTAGCGAAGTTCTGTAGAATAAGTCGGGGCAATAGTCCCTTTGAAGCCTTCAACAGGCAAGGTCAATGATGACGCGCCATAAGCTATTTCGACAGTGGGGCGGTTCAGCACAGCATTGTTGCCGGAGTAAATCTGATAGAGCAATCTCCTCAGAGCCGATTCAGATTCGACGGAATCAATCCCGTCGGCGGATAAACTGCCGGCAGTGCATGATAAAAAAAACATAATCAACAAGTATCTATACATATCCGCAATCTGAAATCATAAATAAACACGCCTTCAGAAACGCCGGATTGATCAATTTATTTGAGATTATTCTGTCGGAGATAAATTTGTGAGCGTTCATTTTGTAGCAAGATACAATCCGCTTCCCTGAACAGAGCGAATTTTCTTTGTTTCGGGGAACATGATTTGCAGTTCCTTGCAGAAATTCTTTTTGAAGTCCTTGTAATCACTTCTTTCCATGAATTCTAAGAAACGTGTAAACAAAGGGGTTCTGCCGACGAAATCATGGATAACTACATGCTTTTTTGATACTCTTTTCATTTCGGAAAGAATTTTCGCCCTTTTATCAGCAGTTACCCCGTGAATGACGTATGATGCGGTAACCAGATCAAAAGAATTATCAGCGATTTCGCTCAAATCTTCGGCATTGCCGATTGAGAAGTTTATTCCGGGGTGTTTTTTCTCGCTGACAGCCAGCATTTTTTGAGAAAAATCTATACCCTGAACGCTGTTGCTTTGCTTAAGAAACATAGCGGCCCATGCGCCTGTTCCGGTCCCAATATCCAATACACTCATATTATTCAAATCTATTTCAGCATTTAATAAATGAATTGAACTCTTATAACCGCTTTCCAATACACCGTCAACCAAACCGTAAACAGGGGCGATAAAATCAAAAATAAACCCGGCTCTCTTATCCGGATCTTTTGAAAAATAATTTAAAATCGACATAACTCTTTCTCTTATCAGCAATAAATTATATATCTGAACAGCAATATAAGAAAATCTTGAGTCATAACACAGAATATTTTTTTCTGATAAGCTCAAACACAAAAAGGCCGATGACAATTTGATTTAATAAATTTAATAATTTCTGTTTTGATTAATTATTCATTATTTGTTGTTAACTATTGGCTGAATCTCTGTTTAAATGTACACTATTTCTAAAAATTAATGTATCTTATGATTGATTATGATATTATGTGGATAATTTAAGTTTTATATGATTCTGATAAGATCTCTTATTATATTGTTGATGTTTCAACTGCTTATTACTTTTCAGGCAAATTCCGAGACGCTTGAAGAGTTAAGAGCTATTGTTGATTCTACGCAAGACTTCGATAAAGTTGACGCATTGAATGAACTGGGTAAACAATTGGTTCAACTCTCCCCGAGTGAATGTATCGAATTGACGGAACAGTCAATTGCAATCTGTGATCGGATTGCTTATCCCGGCGGCAAAGCCCTGTCGTATTACATATCAGGCAAAGCTTATACTAAAATGGGCTACTATGAAAAAGCTGCGGAGAATTCCCAAACGGCATTATCTTTAGCCCGCGACAACAATGATTTTCGTCGTGTTTTTCTTTCTTTAATACACCTCGGTTCAATTTATAGTGATATAGGCGAGTATGCAAGAGCTAAACAATACTATGGTCAAGCTCTCTCTGTTTCAAAAAATCAATCTGACGAGCGCGGAATCGCAATTTATTATAATAATGACGGAACAAACTATTTCGACACCGGCGACAGCGAAAAAGCTTTAGAGTTTTATCAAAAGACATTCGATATTTGTCTGCGCAATAATTTCGAAAGAGGCCTTTGTCTTTCCAAATTAAATCTCGGGCAGGTTTTTTTGAGAACAGGAGATCTTGATAAAGCGGACAAGTACCTTTCTGAGGCATACCAATGTTGTTTGTCAAATAATTATAATAATTATATCATATACTGCCTGAAAAGCCTCGGCATGTTGGCTTGCGAGAGAAAAGATCATAATAAAGCAAACAGTTATTTCGAAGAAGCACTGCATTTAGCAGAAAAAAATGATTTCAAAAAAGTGCTTTGTGAAATATATGAAGAAATGTCTGAATGTGCTTCCAAAACAAAGAACTTCGAGAAAGCCCTTGAATATCACAAAACTTCTGTCGTTATTAAAGATTCATTGAATGAAGCTAAAACTGCCTTGCTTTTGACGGAAGCCAAGCATCAGTACGATCGCGGCAAACTTAATGCTGAAGGATTGATCCAAAATGATGACGAAAATAATTCTTCATACCTGCTCTATGCGCTGTTGGGTATTTTGACGGCTCTTGTTATTGTCTGTTTCCTGATCAGAAGAAAAACGGAAATAAAGGCACGGACCAAATCCGACAACGATCCGCCAAAAGCAATATCATCTTCCGCGAGTGAATTGGCAAAACCGGCAGCTAAACAGAAAAGTGGGGGGGGCACATCTGATCATGTCGTTCCGATGTCTAAGGCCGAACGCGAAGAGAATCTGACTACAGTACGTAAATCAGCGGACAGATCCCATGAATTATTGAGTAATTTGATCGAATGGACCGGCAGTAAAAAAGAGAATTTCCCTTTTAATCCTAATATTGTCGATATTGATATTGTGATAAAGAATAATTTGAAGTTGTTCAATTTGAACTTTCAGAAGAAAAATTTGAAATTATTTACTGATATTGCCGACAACACATTTGCCAAGGTCGATCATTATATGCTTACTACGATAATCCGCAATTTGATTTCGAATGCCGTAAAGTATACTCCGGAAAACGGAGAGATTAAAATTCAGACAACAATCACGGATGATCTGGTTAAAATATCAGTCTCCGATAACGGCATCGGTATAAGCGAAGCTGATCTCAAAGGAATTTTTGAATATGGCAAAAGAGCTGTTCGCCCGGGAGACGATGATGAAAAGGGAGCAGGTTTGGGATTAGTCGTATGCAAGCAATTTGTAGAAAAGCACAGCGGCGATATTCAAGCATACAGCAAAGAAGGCAAAGGATCTGAATTTGTTTTCACTATTCCCGTCAAATAATGCCGGGCGACCATATTGAGTCGCCCTAAAGCACCTTAAAACAATATTTCATATTACAAGTTTGCGATTTGCTTTGCTTCCGGGAACAGCTCCGCCGCCTTTATGGTTTGGCTTGATAAATCGGAAAAAATGACTCGGTATTCATTGTTGCCCCAGATTGTACGAGCAATTGCTGCTTTGAGCGATATTTTCAAATATTCCTCATCCGTATTGAAATCCTCATCATCCCATTCTATTTTTTTAGTTTTCGCCATATCCTTGAGCATTTCTACAGCATCTTCATCTATCTCGAAGTTTCTGTAATAATCTTTGAAATTTGTTTTGTACTCTTCTTTCAAGTCAGCACCGAACATATTCATATAGTCCAAAGCGAATTTGAAGAAAATATTAGCTCGTCTGATTTTTCTCGATAAAACTGTGATCGTATCGTATTTTATAACATAATCAGGTGTAATACCGCCGCTGCCGAGCAAATTACGACAGCCGAGAGATTTGAAAATCGGAGGGATTGAGTCCGCCGGCAAATCCTTGCGCAGCACCTCGATTTCATGATTCATATTCATACCCTCTTTCATTTCGAGGCGTCCCGCAAAATTTCTGTATTGCTTTTCATCCTCATAAGGGCGTTGTATACATCTGCCCGAAGGAGTATAATATTTAGAAGTTGTAAGTCTGAAAGCTGAGCCGTCGCCGATTTCAAATTGGCGTTGAACGAGTCCTTTTCCGAAAGATGTTTCTCCAATTATCAGGCCTCTGTCTAAATCCTGTATCGCGCCTGACAAAATTTCGCTGGCCGATGCCGAACCGGCGTCAATCAATACTATCACCGGCATAGTTTCAAGAACGCCTCCCGGATGAGACATGAAGTCTTGATCGAATGAAGCTTTGCGACCTTTTGTATATACGATTTTATGCCCGTTCGGAATAAATTCATCTGCTATTCTAAAAGCCTGCCCCAAAAATCCTCCGGGATTCCCTCGCAGATCAAGGATTATCTTTCGCATGCCTTTCTTTTTTAAAACGGCTACAGAATCTAAAAACTCAATATGAGTTGTGCGCATAAATCTGTTGATTGATATAAAACCTATGTCTGTATCATCAAGCATAAAAGCAGCGTCGACACTATAGATAGGGATTTTGTCGCGAACTATATCAAAGCTCAGCAAATCAGTTTCGTCTCCGCGTTTGATGTCAACATTGACGGTTGTTCCTTTGGGCCCTTTCAGACGCTTAGGTATTTCGTCTCTGCCTATACCAACAGCGTTTTTACCGTCGATCTTAACAATTTTATCCCCTGATTGTATTCCGAGAGCTTCGCTCGGCCCGCCTGCTATCGACGAGATCACAGTGATAGTATCTTCAAAAACATTGAATTGAACACCGATTCCGTCAAAATTCCCGCGAAAATCTTCTTTAACTTTTTTCAATTTTTTTGGCGGAATATAAACCGAATGCGGATCAAGCTCATCGAGCATTCCCTTTATAGCTGCCTCAACGAGTTTATGATTGTCCGTTTCTTCTACATAATTCTTGTTAGCAGTCTGAAGCACGAAATTGAATTTTTTTATTTGAGAATAAATATCATCACCGGAAATAATTGTTTGCAGGGGGATCCCCAATAGAACAGCGATAATAAGAGCAAATATTAGATTTTTTCTGTTTTTCAAAGTGTTTCCCATAGTTTTTTTGTCAACACAGTTTCCCGAATCGAATCAATCAAATGATCAATAAATATATATACCCGGTATAATATACTATCTAAGTAATGAATTATTGCAAGAAATTTCAATATTTCGGCACTGTGATTAACTTGGACTCGATCTTGTTGGAATTAGTATCCATAGGCCTATGAACAATAATTAACCGACCGGTAATAATACAGGATTAACATTGTTGTAAATAAGTAAATAATTTGTTTTCAGAATTGTTAATCTTTTCAATAATAGAAATGCTATTCAATATCAACGTTATATTACAATACTTGTCAGTTGCATTCCGCCGCCGGAATAAAATACATTTTTATAGCCGGCATTCATAAATAATCGTGCGGTTTCATAAGCGCGAGGTCCTTTGTGACAAACTATCAGTACAGGTTTTGATTTATCAAACTCTTCGATATGCAGAGTTATATCAGCGACCGAGATATTCCGATTGTCCTTTTCCAAGGGATCATCTGCCGCTTCCGCCGGCTCGCGAACATCTATGATTTGTCCGTCGAAATGCTCAACATCCATGGGGTTAATTGATTTGATCCCGTCAACACTTTGAGAAAAAGCTATAGCACCGAGACTGTTCAGCGGATTCATCGGCCCTGAATGCGGCGGCGTATAAGCATGTTCGAAATCAATCAAGTCCTGTACTGTTGCTTCACGGGAGGCAATAGCAGAGAACGCGTCAATATATCGAGAGACTTCACCTTTGCCTGAAAGTTGCAAACCGTATAATTTTAAAGTGACAGAATCATATATTAATTTGCCGAAGAGGTTTTGATATTGAGGCATATAATCGGGACGATCGTTCCAGCTTCCCCATACAGCTGTTGCGTCGGGATGCCTTTTCAATGCTTCTTCTTCTGTCAAACCCGCGCCGGCCGAGATAAGATCAAATACTTGAATT
>JAQIDA010000250.1 GCA_027858275.1 Candidatus Kapaibacterium sp.
AGGTTATCGCGAGAATACTCAAAAAACAACGCAAACATTTTGAAACTCGTATTGAAGAATTGATCGAGCCTTCAGAACACAGAGTTGAGCCTAAATGTGAATATTTCGGTGTATGCGGCGGTTGTTCTTGGCAGCATCTTGATTACGATCAGCAATTGTTCTGGAAGAAACAACATGTCGAAGACGCGTTGGTAAGAATCGGCAAATTAGAAATCGGCAAAATGGAAGAAACTTTGCCTGCCGCCAAACAATATCATTATCGCAATAAGATGGATTTTTCTTTCGGTGCGTCGAGATGGTTGACTGCCGAAGAAATAGCTTCTGCTGATGAAAATATCAATCGTGAATTCGCTTTGGGGCTCCATGTGCCTGCGCGTTTTGACAAAGTGTTGGACGTTAAAAAATGCTTGATTCACACCGAACTCGGTGAGAAGATATTGACATCAATCCGAAACGCCGCTTTGAAATTCAATACAGGCGCTCACAATGAACTCGAGCGACAAGGCGTTTTGAAGAGTTTGATGGTCAGAACTTCGGATCGTACCGGAGAGATTATGGTTCTGCTTGTGACTGATGATTTGAAAGAAGAGGCAGACAAAGAGTTTATGAATTTTTATGATAATGTGTTTGCCGAGGAAGTACCGGAAGTAACAGAGATTATGCACGGAATAAATAATACAAGAAATCCTGTTTTTCGCGGTGAACCGAGAGTAATCAAAGGACAGGGATATATCAGCGAACAAATTTTGGGCATAGATTATCGAATTTCTCCTTTGTCTTTCTTCCAAACAAACTCTTCGCAGTTGGATCGCTTCATCCAATCAATTTTAGATTATGCCGATTTGAGCCCTGAAGACGTTCTCTGGGACCTTTATTGCGGTACGGGTTCGATTACACTGCCTGCATCGAAAAAGGTCAACAGAGTCTTTGGTGTGGAAATGTCGGAAAGTTCGATTGCCGATGCTAAGATGAATGCCGAATTGAACAGTATAACTAACGCTGAATTTATATGCGCTGATCTACACGCTAAAAACGCGCCGGGTGAATTGGCGAAATTGCCGCCGCCCGATGTAATTATTATTGATCCTCCGCGCGGAGGAATGCACAAGAATCTTGTGTCGCATCTGATGGAAATTGAAGCTGAGAAGTTTATATATGTGAGTTGCAATCCCACTACTCAGGCGAGAGATTGCGAATTGATGTCAGAAAAATACGAAGTGAAAAAAGTTCTGCCGGTTGATATGTTCCCGCATACTTTCCATGTGGAATCTGTGTAGTTGATGGAAAAGAAGAAGAAATAATTTGCTAAAACCTTCGGAAGGTAAAGAAACCTTCGGAAGGTGAGTGCTAACATCGAATGATTCTATGTTTTCTGATATGCTTAAGACTCGAAATTATACTATTCCTGAGTGAGTTGTTACCAAATTATATAGCAATTCGGTAACCAACTTTGAATTTTCGCTTTGTCTGCATCGGAGAAATAGAAATTGTTGCCGAACAAATACAAATATTCTAAATTAGTAAGATTGCCGATAGATTCCGGCAAAGTTGTCAGTTTGTTTTTGGACAAATCCAACGTTACCAGATTAGTAAGATTGCCGATAGATTCCGGCAAAGTTGTCAGTTGGTTATTGGTCAACCGTAAATATGTCAAACTAGTAAGATCGCCGATAGATTCCGGCAAAGTTGTCAGTTGGTTATTGGTCAACCGTAAATATGTCAAATTAGTAAGATTGCCGATACAATCAGGTAATACAGCTAAATTCTTACCTCTCAAATCGAGTGAGGCAGAATTATTTTCGTATAAAGTACCAAGTATTTCACAATCAAGATCCACAGTTTCGTTCACAGTTTCATCTTCACATGCCGCAAACATCAACACAGCGATTAGTATTAATGAGTATTTCTTCAGCATAGCAACCCTGGATAAAAGTGAAAAAATATTGATTATTTAATATACTAAATATTCTGTTTGTCTTGAAAAACCGGCACATTGTACACGCAGCGAACAGTGTGTGGACGATACCAACCAAAAACTTTCGGAAGGTTCGGCTGTTTCGTACTTGTCCAAAGTTTCTTTAATTTGGATCAAGTTTCCGGGAAGGCAGAAGAATTAAGAAAAGAACCACCCCGCCCTTCGGGCACCCCTCCTAAGACAGGAGGGGAGTTTTAAGAAAAAAGCATCCGCAGCTTCCGAAGGTTTGTTTGCCTTCGGCAAGGTTTGTTTTCTTACTTCTTCACAATCAATTTCTTCGAATAAATCTTATCCCCAATTTGTACTCTCACAAAATATACTCCCGAAGAGAGATTAATCAGAGGAATATCAAATGATTTCTCGAATGAATTGTCAGCAATGATCATTATCGAATTGCCGGTCGCATCGAATAAGTTGATGCTCAGATTATTCTTTATTGATTCATTGATTAGCAGCTCTGCCTTTCCTGCTGTTGCGGGATTGGGTGAGATTGTGAATATCAAGTTTGAATTATCTTCTTCATATACGGAAGACAGGTCTTCTCCAAGGCCGTCAACTTTTATAACTAATTCTTCGTTGAACTTGGCGTTGCTGTATATTGTGACTTCGCCTTCGTATAGTATCGTGTCTGTCGGAGTGAAACATATTGATTTGAATTCAATGATTTCTCCCGCCGGAATTTCGAACGGAGGTTCAGGTAACTGATATACAGGGAGAGTGAAAATGCCGCTGACACGGACGCTGTCTATTGTGATCGGATCAGCTTCAATATTTATCAGCTCTAATGACTTGCATTCTTTTGTCTCTAATTCAACTTTTCCGAAGTGTATGTCCGGGAAAACCGGATAGGCGTAGGCACTGACGGGAACTTCAAACTCAGCGCACTCTGTTGTGATTAATACAGTGTTGAAACATGTTGACGGAGTTTCAGGTTCATAAACTATTGTGAATGTCATGGAATTACCCGGTTCAATAATGTTCGGCCATGCTTGAATCTCGTCTTTAAACGCAAAGCAATCGCTGTTTTCGAAGTGAACGCTGATAATTTGAAGCGGTTGATCTCCGGCGTTTGTTAAATTTAATTCTAATTCTTTTGTCTCGCCGATTGTGACTTTGCCGAATTCAAGTTCTGCTGCTGAAGTTTCCAGTTCTTCAACAAAATAATCATATTCATGTACGCTGTAGTTGCCGGCTCTGTCAAGAATTGCGACTGTTGCATGAGCGTCTTGAGTTTTGTTTAATACGTTTAGATTGAACATTCTCTGAATAATTCTGCCGTAGCCGGGGAAATCTTCTTCTTTAAAAATTTTCAATTCGTAGTTATTAGATTTATCTTCAATCAGGAAAATCTTCATTAGACCTGAATCATATTGCTGCGACGGATCCTGGAAATTAGTGACTTTTTCTTGGGCATCGATCACATAATCGCCGCAGTCGTAGCTTTCAACTTCAGTTGTCGGCTTAGCACTGTCGGGGAGAGTCGTCTGATTCAACCCGGTTGTCATCGGATATGCATAAGCATTGAATTTGCCTGCGCCGGTGATATATCCCGCAATTTTGCCGGTAGATTCAATTCTGTGCGCGCCGGGTTGCACTTCGATTCGTAAATATTCAATACTTGTTCCGGGAACAGGAGTTGCGATAGTATTTATACTTGAAAGCGGCTCGCCGTCAAAATACACGTTTTCCATAAAGGAATCGCCTGCTTCAAATCCTGATTTGTCGATGAACAAAGTCAGTGTATGTGTTTTATAAACATCATAGCTTTGTTGAGCAATAAATACTGCGCTTTGTACGAATTGAATTACAGGAGGCACTTGCAGCATGACCGGATCCCAGTTGTGATCTTCGTCCCAGGGTGATGAATATGCGTATTGCATAAGCATTATCGGTTTGTCACTTTTCCAAACAGACATTCCTTTGACTGATTCCTCTGTATTGTTGTACACAACCGTATTTGTATCGTTGATTTCAAAGAAATCGCCGACTCTTAATAATGTATCGACGTGACCGAGTGAGTCGCCGGAGATTTTGTCGTAAAATTTCATATTCAAGCGAGTGGAATCCTCTGAGGGGATAACTCGGAACATATCGCCTTTTGAGCGGAAACGAGGGAGTTCAACAGTTACGAATTCTTTGCCCCAAGTGCTGATCGGAGTGAGCATTTCGCAGAAGAAATCTCTGCCTGTAGGTGAATTGTAGGGGATAGAAGCTCTGTTGTGGAACGAAATCATCCCGACCGGTTTGTTTGATGTAATCAGAGTAGATGTGAGATCGACATTTCCTGTTGCCATTCCGACACCTTTTAGCATATATACTTCGCCTTCATTCAATGTTACAGCGAATCTTTGTCCGAGTTTCTTGCCTGATTTTGTTACGGGAGCATCGCTTGAGTCTGATCTGCCGCTTAGAGTTACATAGAGTTTCGTGCCGTTATCGTTGGAAACAATCATAAATCCGCCGGCATGATCCAGTTGGATTTGGTTGTCGTAAGAGAATTGATCATAATATCCACTGTGTCGATATTCTTTGCCCCACAATGCTATAGGAATCGCGAGAAAACCTTCAGAAACCGTGTTGCGAATTGAATGAACAAATACGCTTATCGGTTTTTCTGATGTTATTAATACAGATTTCTTTGAAACACTGTCCGGGAAAATTACTTCCAAATCAAAATCAATGTCTTCGTTTTGATATGAGAAAACAGTCGGAGTAAAAGCGACCACATCTTTTGTTATTTGTTTTCGGTCAGGCAATGTGACGGTAACGGGAGTGTCTTCATAAGAACTGACTGTTATAGACAGATCGATACCCTTTGAAACATCTCCGTGGTCATTTTTCGGAATTGCGATGCGGAATTCTGTGCCTGAAGCGGCATTGTTAAGTTTGAATTCTGTTGTGCCGGGAGTTTCGGCGTTAATAGTATGAGAATTGAAGCAGCAGGCAAGGCTTATCATTGCCGTCAGTATAAGAAGTCTCGAAAGTTTCACAGTAACCTCAAAAAATTTATTATGATATAATTATTTCAATTTATTAGAACGGAATATTTCCTCTTGTTTAAATCGACTGATAATAAGCAAAAAAACATTCAAATACAAAAGATTAGCACTTTTTATCCGGTATTATTAATAAAACAAGTGAAACGGCATTTTGGGTACAAAAAAAGAGGTCTTCTTGTGAAAACCTCTTTTTATCAAATAATATTTTTCTGACAATTATCCGGCAACTACGAATGATTTCATATCGCTTGCTTGTCCTTCAACAGTTATCCCGTAGAAGTATTTGCCTGTCGCGAGTGCTGATGTGTCGAAATTATAGCTGTTGTCGCCTGAGCTGACATTTACTGATTCAATCATATTTCCGTTAACATCATAAATATTCAAAACTGCGCTTGCGACTACTGCAGGAATCGTGTAGTTCAGCGTAACCATTCCGGATGTCGGATTCGGAATTGCAGGAGTAATTGTGACAGTCATCTTCGGCTGTCCGTCTTCTACGCCTGTTCCTTTCACTACAAAAGTGATATCAAACCTCAGATTGTCTAAAGGGTTGTTTACATCGTAAAATTCTATGTGAAATACGGATGTGCCTTCTTTGATTTCAGTTACTCCGTCCATCCAGTCAGCGGGAGCGAGCAAGAGGTCAAAGTCTTCTTCGCCTGAGCTTGCGCCGGGTTCAAGAGTAATAGAGTCGGGAGAATCAATGTCTTCAACACTCGGTTGATAGCATAATCCCCAACAGTAACCGACGACGTGGTCCGGATGCATATCACTTTTACCGATTTTAACTTTTATGCTTTTGCTTTCGCCGGCAATGTTTTTAATAACGGCATAGGCTTTAGGCGCTGTCTGACCGGGATCAACATTTACAAGATCATCTACAGAAACGAGTTCGAAACTTAAGCCCTGGCTTTTCGTATTAACTGTAGCAAAGAGCAGCATCGCGAAAGCGATAAGAATTGTATTGCGTAAAATATTTTTCATAGATATCTCTCTATTGTAATTGAAGGAATATAAAATTTCGTTATTTTAGAAGTCTTAATTATTTAAGACTAATTAATTCTTACAAACTTAGATAATTATTGTTCTCGAAACAAATATCACAATTTCAAAAGGCTAAACATGAAAATCAGACTTAATTCAAAAATGAAAACAACATCTATATTAACAACGATTCTTTTGTTTTTTATTTTAATG
>JAQIDA010000265.1 GCA_027858275.1 Candidatus Kapaibacterium sp.
ATATAGAAAAAAATTATGAAGACAATTGTTAGAATACTTGTACTTGTATCAGTGTTTTTGACTGTTTCTAATGCTTATTCCGAAGGCGGGTTGTTGTTCAAACCCTTGACGGCTAATGTGTTTGAGGCAAGAGTCGGTTTGTTTTATCAGTTCAATGATGAGAAATTGCGTCTGGATATCGGTATGTCTCACGATCTGACGAAGTTTCAATTGCCTGACGACGGAGTTTTTAGTATCGGAGCAGATTTTTTTACTTATACAAGACTTCGCTCAGAGGGCAAAATGAAATTCCCTGTTGAGACAGCTGACTACTATTTCGGTGTAAATGCTTCATACAAAGGCAGGATCGCAAATCAAAAAGTAAGTGCACGTTTTAGAGTTGCTCATATATCATCACATTTAGTAGACGGTTATTCCTCTGAAGGAACATTCAAAAAAATGCCTTTTATCTACAGCCGTGAGTTTCTTGATTTAACAGCGGCGATTGATTTCGAGCTTTTCCGCCCCTATGCGGGATTGACTTATATATTCTCGACTCAGCCTGATGACGTAAACACACTTGTTCCTCAGATTGGTTTCGATTGGGACTTGGAACTTGCGGGCAAATTCAGTTTTGTAGGAGGATATGATTTCAAGCTCGGGGGCTACCATGCTTATACCGGCATTAATTCCGGGCAACTCGGAATACTGTATCGATTCACTCCGAATGCGGGGATTATGCTCAACGGCTATTTGTACGACGGCAAAAGCATGCACGGAATGTTCTTTTCTGAAGATGATTCTTATGCCGGATTCGGTTTTCAGGTATATTTTTATTAACTTATACAAATGCTGATTAATTAATATAATTGAGGTTGTAATTATGGCACAATCAATAAACAGAGTTACTTTATTAGGCAATTTGGGCAGAGATCCTGAATTGCGTTCAACGCCTTCCGGTCAGTCAGTTTGCTCGGTAAGTATTGCCACGACAGATTCCTATAAAGACAAAACATCGGGTGAATGGGTGGACTCAACTGAATGGCATAATCTTGTGTTTTGGCAGTATAATGCTGACAAAGCTGCTAAGTATCTAAAGAAAGGCAGCAGGGTCTGTATTGAAGGTAAGCTCAAAACAAGGAATTATGAAAAAGACGGTGTGACACGTTATTTTACGGAAGTACATGTGCTGAGTATGGTCATGCTCGACAAACGTGACAGCACAGAAACTCCGGGAGAGCAGACAGGAAATACCGGTTCTGATTCTCCGGCTCCTGATCTGAGTGCCGACGACGGCGACATTCCGTTTTAATGAAACAAGAGAATAATAATAATTGAAAATATGAAAAAATTAGTCCTGTTCGACATAGACGGAACCTTATTAAAATTCAAAAAATATCGTTCCAAAGAATTTTTTGCGCAAGTAATTGACGAGATTTTCGGCACAAAGCCGGATATTGACAAAATGCCTTCCTTTGCAGGTATGACTGATTCAAGTATGCTGCGAGTGATCGCTGATGATCTGAATATTTCTCACGACGAGATGTTCAGTCATTCGGCTGCGATCTGGAGCAAACTTTTGGCGCTGTATAAAGAGTTCACAACAGAGGATATAATCGAAATTTTACCCGGTGTTGAAGACTTATTGATGAAGTTGGAGGCTGACAAAGATATTGCGCTCGGACTGGTTACAGGCAATTTTCGAGCTCATGCTTATTTGAAGCTTGACACAGTCGGATTGGGATATTATTTCAAATTCGGTGCTTACGGTGATGACAACTATGACAGGGACTTTTTGCCTCCTTTGCTGTTTCGCCGTGCGGCGGAATATCTCAAAGTGGCAGGATTCAGCGCAAGTGACGCCTTGATAATAGGTGATTCCCCCAAAGATATTCAATGCGCCAAAGTTAACGGTATTCCTGTTTTGTCCGTCGCAACCGGCGGATTCAGCACAGAGGAATTAGCGGAATTCCAACCTAATGATATTTTGAATGATTTGTCAGATAGTGATGCTGTTTATTCGTTGATCAGAAAAATGTTGGGTATGAATTAAAAATCAAATAAGAACTACCCCGCGCTTAGGGCACTCCTCCTTGGAAAGTAAGGAGATCCGAAAAAGAACCGGGATTTGAAGAACAATTTGAAATAAATTATTGACATGGAAAATATAAAAATTGCCGTGGACGGTCCTGCCGGATCCGGCAAAACAACTACAGCCAAAATCGTTGCCGAAAATCTCGGATACGTATATATTGATACCGGTGCTATGTACAGAGCGGTAACCCTGAAAGCTATGCGGGACGCTGTGAAATTTGACGATGCATCCCTCGCTGAGATGATGCAATCCACAGAGATTGAGCTGCGAACTTCGGACAGGGGACAGAGAACAATTTTGAACGGCGAAGATGTCAGCGAAGATATCAGATTGCCGGAAGTCACTAAAAATGTCAGCCCCGTAAGTGCCGTCGGATGTGTAAGAGAAAAACTTGTAGCTATGCAGCGTGAACTGGGGCGAGCCGGAGCGGTTGTGATGGACGGTCGAGATATAGGCACGGAAGTATTCCCGAATGCCGAATTAAAAATATTTCTTGTCGCCTCAGTTGAAGCAAGGGCAGAGCGCCGCACATTGGAACTCTCGAGAAGCGGAATAGAATTTTCCGTTGAGGAAATCAAGAAGCAGATTACGGATCGGGATCATTATGACAGCACCCGAAAAATCAGCCCTTTGAGAAAAGCGTCCGATGCCGTAGAAATCGACACTTCCGATATGACAATCGAGGAACAGGCTATTATTATCATTGATGCCGCTCGGAAAATTATTAAGGCTTAAAAGAAGCTGCTCACACCTTGTAGGAGCGACCCTGTGTGGTCGGCCGGCATTTCAAATTAAATTAAACGCATAAAAGAACCGTCTCTATCCGGATATAGGACGGAGTTCTGAAATTTAGAATAATTTGTATCAATCTTGATCAATTATTCCAAACAAATCAACAGATGGAAATATAAAATGAAAATTTCAATAGATGAAACCGCAGGATTCTGCTGGGGAGTGGTACGTACTGTCGAGCAGGTTGAAAAAGCTCTGGATGATAAGAAAAATGATAACATATATGTTCTCGGACACATAATTCACAATCCCCGTGAAATCGAAAGATTGTCCGCGCTTGGTCTGAAAACAATCACTCATGACGATTTTGAAAGAATCGCTCCCGAGAAACCGCTCGTTATTATTCGTGCTCACGGCGAGCCCCCCGAAACTTATCGCAGAGCTGAAGAACTTGGCATCGAACTGATGGACGCGACTTGCCCGTTGGTGCAGCACTTGCAGAATCGCATCAACGAAAAGCACGAAGAAGGATATGATGTTGTGATCTTCGGCAAGGAAAAACACGCCGAAGTCATAGGCTTGCGCGGAGTTTGCAACGACCATTGTACAGTGGTTAGTACAAAAGAAGAAGCCGTGGAAAAGATAAATGTGAATCGTAAGACGGTTCTGTTTTCACAAACTACGATGGATAAACCGACGTTTTTTGAAATCAGCGATGTTCTGGAAGATAAGGTCAAAGAAAAATATGGCGAGAATGAATAAAAAGAATATTTCGAATCTAAAGATACAATCTGCAAACACGTCTACGGACGAATTGAGGGCCTCGAAAAATTCGCTGAGAGCAACGATGTAATTCTCTTTGTAGCGGGCAAAAATTCTTCCAACGGCAAAATCCTGTACAATGTGTGCAAAAGCAAAAACGAACGCACTTATTTTATAGAAGCCGTTTTCGAAATTGATACAAGCTTGCTCAAAGATGCGAAAACTATTGGTATAACCGGAGCGACAA
>JAQIDA010000286.1 GCA_027858275.1 Candidatus Kapaibacterium sp.
TCATAAGCCATAGGCACAACTGCTTTGATCAGTTCTGCAATAGCAAGACCATATACTTGAATTTCGTATTGAGCATGATGATCAATTCTCAAGCGTAGGAAATGCAAGAGATTGTGCAAATCAATTTTCCAATACCATTCCGTATAAGTAGATAGAGGAAGATTGATGCGAGATAATTCACGAGCGAGATCCTTCTCAAGCATTCCGTTATATTCATTAAAAAGATTCTGCTGAACGGCGTCGAGCTGTTCAATGATAGCCTTGGCTTCTTCATAAGGGAGAGCCTTATCGGAACGTCCCTGTTTGTTCAAAGTGCTTTGTTTGCGAATCTGATCCGGTTCCGGAATATAAAACTCATTTTTCATTTCCGAATATCTGCCGCTGTACTCATTGACATTCGCCGTGCGATGTCTGATCCACTGGCGAGCAATAAAAATCGGAAGCTTGACGTGGAATTTAAATTCCACCATTTCGAACGGTGAAGTGTGGCGATGGCGCAAGAGATAGCGAATCAATTCGGCATCCTGCTTTTTCGATGTAGTTCCTTTGCCGTAGGAAACCCTTGCCGCCTGTACAATTGCGGCGTCGTCGCCCATATAATCTACAAGGCGTACAAAACCCTTGTCAAGACAGTCAATTTGTTTATTAATGTTTATTTTGCCGTTTTCTTCGGACATATTTTTCTCCTTTTATTAATATTTATTTAGCAAAGATAAGGAATTCTTTGAATTTATACGCAGCCGGTTTTATTGAATTATCAGCAATGAATTATTTTTTATTATATTGCGTTCCGACGTAGGAATGATTTTTGAAACATAAGCGCAGATTCAAAGTATATAGATTAAACGAATATGTGAATAAAACAGGACAGAATAATGACAACAAAGAACTTTTTAGCTATAGCACTGATAATTTTCGGGATCGGACTGATTCTTGAGCAAATGTCTTGGATTGATTTGTCGATCGCTCAATGGTGGCCACTGATCGTAATAGGATTCGGATTGAAGTTGCTTTATTCGACAAAAGGTTTGACGTCGGGCTTGCTGCTGACAACTGTAGGCTTGATTTTGCTGGCTCATCAACTTCATTTTATCACAAGTTTTTGGAGCTTCATGTGGCCTTCTCTCTTGATAATATTCGGAATCAGCATGATTGCCGGAAAGAGTCGAAGAAAACAAAAATCAGCAGCCGGGAAACAAGGATTTAAGCAAAATACCGCTGATGAATTTGACGTTAATTGTCTTTTTACGAGTATTGACCAAAAGTTGAACTCGGAAAATTTCCGTTCAGGCTCTGTTTCAGTACTGTTCGGTAGTGCGGAAGTCGACTTAAGTCAATCGAGAATAGCAACAAACGGTGCTATCGTTGATTTAAGTTGTATTTTTGGCGAGCTTACTTTGATTGTTCCCAATGAGTGCAAAGTTATCTCTAACGGAACGCCGATTTTCGGGAAACTCAGCGACAGAACATTCAATAAAAATAATTTGAACGCAGATACGCCGACGATAGAAATTAATTACTCGCTGGTATTTGCTGAAATTAAAATATATAGCCTTGCGGCAGAAGACAGCGGCAAGATTTTCTAAAGTTAGTGAAACAAACTCTTTTAAATGTATAAATATCTAAGACTTAAACAAAAATGACAGAAACGAAACAAGATAAGAAACCGATAATTCTTAGCGGAATCCAGACTTCAGGTAAATTAACCATAGGCAATCTGATCGGCGCTATGCAGAATTGGGTGAAGCTTCAGGAAACTCATGACTGTTACTATATGCTGGCGGATTTGCATTCAATAACCGTGAAGCAGGTGCCTGCCGAATTGAGAAAACAGACTTTGGACGTAACCGATATGCTTCTGGCAAGCGGGATTGATCCCGAACGCAGCGTATTATTCGCGCAGTCTCACGTTCCCGAGCATTCTATGCTTACCTGGGTGCTGACTTGCAACGCGGGCATGGGCGAACTTGCCCGAATGACTCAGTTCAAGGATAAATCGAAGCAGCACGCCGATAATATTAATGCCGGCTTGTTTACCTATCCTGTTTTGATGGCGGCGGACATCCTGCTTTATCAGGCGGACTTAGTTCCCGTCGGTGCAGATCAGAAGCAGCACCTTGAGCTTACACGCGACATAGCGCAACGTTTCAACAGCACTTACTCTCCGACTTTTGTCGTACCTGAGCCATATATCGCGCCTATAGGGGCAAAAATTATGAGCCTGCAGGAGCCGACTAAGAAAATGTCGAAATCAGACGAAAACGACAAAGCGACTTTGTTCCTGCACAACAGCGACTCGGAAATCCGCAACAAGATCAAAAGAGCCGTGACCGATTCGGGATCGGAAGTAAAAATGTCCGACGACAAACCCGGTGTCAGCAATCTGATGACTCTCTATCACATTGCGACCGGCAAGACTTATGCCGAGATCGAAGCGGAATTCGAGGGAAAAGGATACGGAGAGTTCAAACCGGCTGTAGCGGATGCTGTCGCCGAATATCTCAGACCTCTGCGAGAGAAATTCACATTGCTCCGCAAGGACGAAAAAATGCTGAAAGCAGTGCTGGCAGCCGGTGCTGATCAGGCAAGGCGACAAGCCTTTAAGACTGTTCGCAAGGTTTATAAGAAGGTTGGTTTTATTCAGTTGTAGGACGCTTTTAGTTCTATACTGCCCTGATTACAACAATGAGGCTGTTTCAATACAATGTATTCAAAGCCGCACGTCCGTGCGGCCTTACAGTTCATATCCACAATCACTAAAATAAATTCAAAATACTAACGTGAACAAAAATGAACGGCGTTGACGTATTCTGATTATGACGCCGCACGTTTTTATCATTCAAATCAATTCGGTGAAAAATGGAATTTAAGGATTATTATACAACTCTCGGCGTTGAGAAAACTTCAACGAAGGACGAGATTAAAAAAGCGTACCGTAAGCTCGCTCTTAAATTTCATCCCGATACTAACCCGAACAACACAGAGGCCGAGAATAAATTCAAGGACATAAGCGAGGCTTATGATGTGCTGAAAGATCCGGCTAAAAGAAGCAAGTATGATCGACTCGGCTCATCTTATAACAACCGTTCGACCGGCGGCAGTGATTTCGATTTTTCCGATTGGTTCAGTAACCAAAGAGGCGGCAGAAGACATTCAAATCCTTACGAATCTCAGGGTGGGGGAATGTCTGATTTTTTCTCAAAAATATTCGGCGATAATGCTTCAGGCAGCAACCCATTTAATAATTCACCCGAAAAAGGGGCCGACCGCGAAGCCTATATAGAAATTACTCTTGAAGAAGCTTTCCGAGCTTGCACGAAGACAATCAATGTAAACGGCGAAAAGATCAAAGTCAATATCAAATCCGGAGTTTCTCACGGGCACATTTTGAAAATAGCCAACAAAGGCAAAGTCGGTATTAACGG
>JAQIDA010000076.1 GCA_027858275.1 Candidatus Kapaibacterium sp.
AGACAACGATTACAATCAAAGAGGCAGTTTGTCCAATACCGAGTATATACGGTAAGGATTTTATCCCGTAAATTCCAAATATCACGAAAGAGCTTACAATCATAACTAAAGAAATAATATACGGGACTCTGACGACGTACTTTTTACCGGTCAGATAATATTTTTCTTTGGGAAAGTAGATTGAACTGTGGAATAACAGAGGCAAATAGAGTAAGATTGAAATTATTTGCGTATAGATTATAAACAAAGAAAGCGAGTCTCCGTCAAATTGGAATCTGTTATCGAATGAGCCTGAGTACCAATATCCCATTAGAACAAAAAACATAGCAAGAATTCGCGCAGCCTTGATCCCGGGGCGTTTTATGCCTAAAAACAAACCAAACACAAGTAATACTAATCCCACAAAATACTTAATCAATATCCTGAACGGCATTTGGAATCGCGCTAATTTGACATCAACGTCAAGATATTTATTTTTTCTGAGTATCTCGTAGGTGATTGTCCCGCCGTGAGATACGTCTCTGAGCAGTCGGTCAGCTTCTCCTGCGGTTTTGAATTCTTTGCCGTTTATTCTTGTGATAATATCGCCTACATGTATACCTGCTCTGTCAGAAGCCCCTCCCTCAGTAACGGCTCTTATTAATACGCCTTTGTGAACAACTCTGATATTGTCATTATTTATCAGGCCGGCGGATACATACAAATGACTGCCGCTGTTTGTGTCAGGATCGTAAATGAGAAATTCAATCTTTGAGCTGTCGTGAGTTTGACGGATGATATGGAAAAGTTTGAGCGAATCTTTAATCGGTTTATTATTTACAGATACAATAATTGAACCGGTTCGAAGGATACTTTCGGTATATACGGTTTCTCCCGCACTCGTATCAGCTTTAAAAGCATTGATATCTTCAGCTATATAAAACGGGGAATACATCTCGACAAAAACGTTCTCATCGGTAGACGAACTTATGTTCCTGAAAAAATTCATGAAGTTGACGGCAATAAGAATTGCGCCAAGAACTATGAATATTCCGCGAAATATTTTTATTTTTTTGTCTGTTTTAGCCATCTTCGCTTTTTGAACTAATGAACATTAAGAACCGTCGTAAAATACAAATTAAACGTGACCCGTTAAAATAAGTTTCACTCTGAAATGAGAATTCTCTCGCAGAACTAATGTTTCATGGAATTTGTGACAAGGAGACGGCAATGATTTTTGAAGAAATAATTCAGCAACTTCGCTCTATGGCAGACGCGAAAAATGTCGAGGGTATGGCTCGGTTCGGTATCAGCAGTGTAGGCACTCTCGGAGTTTCTATGCCGAAGATTCGATCTGTCGCAAAATCTCTGAAAAAAGAATTGTCGGAGGATATTAGACATACTATGTCTGTGGAACTCTGGGACAGCGGCATTCATGAGGCTCGTATATTATCAAGCCTGATCGATGTTCCGGCTTTGCTCGATAAAACGGAAGCTGAACGCAGAATCAATGAGATCGATTCTTGGGATGTTTGCGATCAGTTCTGCTCGGCATTGTTAGAGAAAACTGAATATGCTTATGAATATGCCTTTGAATTGACGGAACGAAAAGAAGAATTCCCGAAGCGAGTAGGCTTTGTCCTTATCGCGATCATTAGTGTTCACGATAAAAAGGCGGATGATTCTGTCTTGGAGGCCTTCTTCCCGATTATCCTGCGAGAACTCGACGATGACCGTAATTTTGTCCGAAAAGCAGTGAACTGGTCATTGAGACAAATCGGCAAGCGAAATGCCGCCTTGAATAAAAAAGCATTGGCTCTGGCTGAAGACATTTTGAAGACTGAATCGTCAAAAACAGCCAAGTGGATCGCGCGGGACGCAATCAGGGATATGACGAGTAATATTACAATTGAAAAATTCGCGAGGGCGGAGCGGAAGAAGTTTAAGTGAGGGAGAAAACACAACGAAAAAAGGGTTCATAAATGAACCCTTTTCTTTTTTATATAGAAATATTCGAAATTATCTGTTAGTGATAATTTATCTTCTGTTGTCTCTGCGATCTCCGCCGCCGCGTCTGTCGCCGCCGCCGCGGTTGTAGTTGTTGCTGCGAGGAGGACGTTCGCGTTCTACCCAACCTTCGGGCTTGGGCAATAAGGCTCTTAAGCTGAGTCTGTATTTACCGTCGCGAGTAACTTCAAGGAGTTTCACTTCAACTTCTTCACCGACTTTTAATACGTCGGCAATAGTTTCTGTTCTTTCGTAAGAAATTTCAGAAATGTGAAGGAGTCCCTGACGTTTGGGCATGAATTCAACGAAGCAACCGAGTCCTTCGCGGATTTCTTTGATAACGCCTTTATATGTTGTGCCTGCTTCAGGTTTCTGAATCAAGCTCTTAATCATCTCTACAGCCGCGTCTGATTCCTCTTTAGAAGTAGCAGCAATAGTAACTTTACCGTCGTCATCAATGTTAACGTCCGTGTTAGTTTCAGCAACGATACTTCTGATAGTTTCGCCGCCCGGCCCGATAACCGAACCGATAGTATCCTGAGGGATCATCAATATTGAGAATCTCGGAGCATACTGTGAAACGTCTTCATTCGGAGCGTCCATAACTTCGTTCATGATAGCAAGGATGTGTTCTCTTCCGTCTTTAGCCTGAGCCAAAGCCTGTTTCATAATATCAATAGGCATACCCTGGATTTTAATATCCATCTGGCAAGCTGTGATACCTTCTGAAGTACCCGTTACTTTGAAGTCCATGTCGCCGAGGAAATCTTCGTCGCCGAGGATGTCGCTCAATACGGCAATGTCTTTATCTTCTTTGATAAGACCCATCGCGATACCCGCTACAGGTTTTTTCATTGGAACGCCGGCGTGGAACAGAGCCAAGCTGCCTGCGCAAACCGTTGCCATTGAAGATGAACCGTTTGATTCAAGGATATCGGAGATAACCCTTACAGCGTAAGGGAATTCTTCAACATCGGGGAACATAATTCTAAGCGCACGTTCGGCGAGATGGCCGTGACCGACTTCTCTTCTGCTGAGACCGAATCTTTTAACTTCGCCCGTACAGAACGGCGGGAAGTTATAATGCAAATAGAAATTATTTGTGTAAGTCGGTAACAAACCGTCGACCATTTGTTCGTCGCGTTTTGTTCCGAGTGTAGCTGTACTCAAACTCTGAGTTTCGCCTCTTGTAAACAGGGCTGAACCGTGAGCGCGAGGTAAAACGCCGACTTCGCATTTGATCGGGCGAATTTCGTCTGTTTTTCTGCCGTCAAGACGTACACCGTCTTTTGTGATCATTTTGCGCATCAAACTTTTTTCGAGTTTGTCAACTATCATACCGCAGTATTTAGTCAAATCAGCTTCGTTGTCTTCTTCGCCGTCTTTGTTCTTGAATTTTTTCAATACTTCTTCAAGAGCTTTTTCTCTTACAGCTGTACGCCATTCGTCTCGTTCGTCTTTGGATGAGATTTTATGAACGTGTTTATCAATTTTTTTAGATAATTTCTTATCAACGAAAGCTGTGATTTCTTCAGGAATTTCAACGACTTCAAATTCGCGTTTTTTAACTTTTACAAATTTGGCTAATTTTTTCTGAAGTTTGTTTAATTCAATAATTCTTTTGTGTGCGTATTCCAATACTTCCAGGAATTCATCCTCTGAAATTTCTTTGGATTCGCCTTCGACCATTGCGATCGAATCATCAGTTCCCGCGACAGTCATATCAATATCTGATTCTTTGAGCTGTTCGTGAGAGGGGTTAAGGACAAATTCTCCGTCAATTCTGCCGACATTTACTTCCGAGATAGGACCTTCGAAAGGAATGTCAGAAATCATTAATGCCGCCGATGCGCCAATTGCGCCCAAAGTGGCGGGTTCGGTCGACGGATCAAAAGAATAAGTAGTAGCGATAATTTGTGTCTCAAAATTCCAAGTTTTGGGGATCATCGGTCTGATCGGTCTGTCAATAAGTCTGGAAGTGAGCACTTCTTTGTCCGAAGGACGAGCTTCGCGTTTCAAAAAGCCGCCGGGGAATTTTCCCGCCGCGCTGGCTTTTTCACGATATTCCACCTGCAAAGGCAAGTAGTCGATATCGGTTTTGGGTCTGGATGAAGCCGTGGCTGTCACCAAAACCATTGAATCTTCGCAACGAACCATAACGGCACCGTTAGCGAATTTCGCGAGATGTCCTGTTTCGAGCGAATAGGTTCTGCCTTCAATTTCTACAGATACTGTCTGCTTTGGCATAAAATTCTTCTCTTAAAAATTCATACATTATTAATTTATTCTGCCGCAATACAAAAAAAGCGGTGAGCTACACAGCTTAACCGCCCGAAAATATACACGGCGACGAAAATACGCCGCCTGTAGGATCAATTTTACTTTCTCAAAGATAAGTCCGCGATTATCTGACGATAACGAGTGACATCTTTTTTAATGAGGTAGTTCAATAATTTCCTTCTCATGCTTACGAGCTTGATTAAGCCGCGACGGCTGTGGTGATCTTTCTTATGCTTGATAAGGTGCTGAGTCAGATCATTAATACGTGCTGTGAGCAATGCTACCTGTACTTCAGGTTTGCCGGAATCGTTGGCTGTTTCTCCAAATTTTCCTACGATTTCAGCTTTTTGGTCTTTAAAAATCATCTTTATCTCCAATACTAACAACTATTCGATATTAAACGAATTACAAATATACCAACTAATTGGCGGTTTTAAAAACTATTTATTGTATTCGCACAATTAATTTCATCTTTTTTTAACTGAAGAATAAATTCTTCTTTGCTTGCAAATTTCTGCTCGGGACGTATATACTTGATAAATGACAGCGCAAGCTTGGAATCGTACAAATTATCATTAAAATCGAAAAAATGTACTTCCGTTGACATGGCCGTGTCATCAGTAAACGTCGGTCTTGTTCCTATGTTTGCCATACCGTAGTATTTTTTGCCGGCGATTATGGACGAAACCAGATATACTCCGGATGAAGGCATCAATTTATGCTTATCCGCCAATTGGATATTAGCGGTCGGGAAGCCGATTGATCTGCCGCGCTGATCGCCGCGAATCACGTTTCCGACTACGAAATAATCATAGCCGAGTAATTGATTGGCGATTTCAATTTTTCCGCTGAGCAAATTGTTTCTAATCTTTGTACTCGAGACGGTTATATCCGATTCTTTATATGCTTTGATCTGCTCTACTTCAAAAGCCAATTCTCTTCCGAGATTATCGAGCAAATCTTTGTTTCCTTCTCGATTTTTGCCGAACATATGATCATATCCGACTAACATTTTTTTCATTCCTATGCGTCGAATCAAATATTCTCGGACAAAAACATCGGGCGGTATCGCCGCGAATTCTCTTGTGAACGGGATTACTACTAAATTGTCCAGACCGTAGCTTTCAAACAATGGAATACGTTCTTCTATTGTCGTGAGCAATTGGACGGGATTGTCCTTGTCTTTTCCGAGGACTATCCGAGGATGCGGATCAATTGTCGCAAGGACAGATCTGCATCTGTCTTCTTTGGCAAGTTGTACCAATCGATTTAGTATAATTCCGTGACCGCGGTGAACACCGTCGAAGGTTCCGACAGTCAGCACCGTATCGGGATTATATACTATTTCATCGAATGATCTGCATACTTTCATAATTCTTTTTAGCGTCAGAAGATTGACTTCAGAAGTCAGTCTTCGGGAGCTTCCTCCCTATTTTTATTATATACAGCGACAATATCAACGATTTCGTTGACTGTAAGTGCGTCATCGGCTAAATATTCGCCGATAGCTGTTCTTCTTAATGATTTCAGATAGCCGCCGCACTCAAGTTTCGCACCCAAATCTCTGGCCAAAGCACGAATATATGTCCCTTTGGAGCATTCAACTTCGAATTTAGCTACAGGGGCTATATATTCAATCAAACGGAAATCATCAATTTGAACAATTGAGGGCTTGATTTCCACTTCCTCATCTTTGCGAGCGTATTTGTAGAGGCGTTTGCCTTTTACTTTTTTTGCGGAAAAAATTGGCGGTATCTGTGATATTTCACCAATAAAATCTTTAGAAGCTTCGACGATCATTTCCTTAGTAATATGATCCGTCGGCTTGATGTTTTCTTCATCAAATTCGGAATCGTCTGATTTAGTCACAGCTCCGAGCTTGATTTCGGCTGAATATACTTTTTTCATCCCTTGAAATTCGTTGATTTTCTTTGTGGCTTTGCCGAAGCAGAGAATAAGAAGACCTGTAGCGAGAGGATCCAATGTGCCGGCGTGACCGACTTTTTTTACGCGAACTTGCCTGCGCAATTTAGCGACAACATCGAACGAAGTCCAATCAAGTTCTTTATCGACGAGGGCGGCTGCGCCTTCTTCAATTACGGCTTCTATCCACTCGGAATAGTTATCTGATAGTGTTTTGTTTAGGATTTTCATTTTTCGGGGAAGGCGGATTCGTCATAATCATCGTAATTTACTTTTACGTCTTTTTGATCTTTTCGCGAATCATCCAGCAATTTTTGGATATGATCCATTTGATCCAATGTATCATCAAGAAAGAACTGAAGAGCCGGTGTATAACGCAAGCGGACATTTCTGCCGATATGCGAACGGAGTTGTCCTTTTCTCTTCTCAAGATATTCAAAGAATTCATCGGGGGATTTCTTCGATCCGAAAATACTTATATATACCTTAGCGAGATGAAGATCCGGGGTCATTCTGACAGAAGTAACAGTCACTAAACCGGCTGAAAACTCTCGTGCTTTTTCATTCATCGGCTCAGCTATGATTTCTTTTATCAGGCCTGCTACTTTTTCTGTTCTGATAGACATATTACAAAGTTCTTCTGATTTCGACTAATTTGTAACTTTCATGTATATCGCCTTCTTCAATTTTATTGAATCCGTCAAGCAATACACCGCATTCAAATCCTTTTTCAACTTCTTTGACATCGTCTTTTTCACGTTTCAATGAGTGGACTTTGCCGTTATAGACTTCCAAGCCGTCGCGCAACAAACGCACCTTGGCGTTTCTTGATATCTTGCCGCTGAGGACATAACAACCCGCAATAGAACCAGTTTTACTTGTTTTGAACACTCTGCGAATTTCGACTGTTGATACGATTTCTTCTTTCAATTCAGGAGTCAACAAGCCTTCGAGGGCGAGATGTATTTCGTTGATACAATCATATATGATACTGTATAAGCGAATCTCAACCGCTTCGTTGTCCGCAAGCAGTCTTGCTTTTGGTGTAGGATTGATCTGGAAACCAATAATGACGGCTTTCGAGGCCATCGCTAATGTAACATCAGTTTCCGTGATAGGTCCGACACCTTTATGAATGATATTAACTTTTACTTCATCGGTTGACTGTTTCAGCAATGAATCGCTAAGTGCTTCTACTGAACCCGAAACGTCACCTTTGATAATCAGAGGCAATTCTTTGACACCACCGAGCTGTATTTGAGCTGATATATCATCGAGGGTAAGATGGTGGATTTGCCTAAATTCTTGTTCGCGTCTCAACTGATGGCGTTCATTGGCAAGAGTTCTTGCTTCTGTATCAGAATTAACTACAGCAAGAATATCACCGGCTTCAACAACACCGTCAAAACCAACCGTAAACACAGGATTGGCGGGTCCGACTTTTTTAATTTTTTTGCCTGCGTCTGAGAACATCGCTCTGACCTTGCCGGCATGAATACCGGAAACAAAAGGATCGCCGATTTCAAGAGTTCCTTTCTCGACAATAATAGTAGCGACAGGACCGAATCCTTTGTCCATATGCGCTTCGATAACCGCACATCTGGCTTTTCTGTCAGGATTGGCTTTTAATTCAAGCATTTCCGCTTCAATCAATATTTTTTCTAATAATTGATCAACATTAGTACCTTTTTTCGCGGATATTTCAACACACTGATATTTGCCGCCCCATTCTTCGATCAAAATATTCTGATCTGCCAGCTGCTGTTTAATTCTTTCAGGTCGAGCATCGGGTTTGTCAACTTTATTGATAGCAACTACTATCGGCACATTGGCTGCCAAAGAGTGACTGATAGCTTCAACCGTTTGTGGCATAACGCTGTCGTCAGCGGCAACAATCAATATAACTAAATCCGTTACTTGGGCTCCGCGAGCACGCATAGCCGTAAACGCTTCGTGACCGGGAGTATCGAGGAATGTAATTTTTTTGCCGTCGGTGACTTTGACGCTGTACGCCGCGATATGCTGAGTGATCCCGCCGGCTTCACCCGCAACCACGTTTTCGTGGCGAATATAATCGAGCAAAGAAGTTTTACCATGATCAACGTGTCCCATGACCGTGACAATAGGTGATCTTGTTTGCAATGAACTTTCGGGGTCTTCTTCGTCATCTATTTCTTGAATAGCTTTTGTATCAAGGAATTTTACTTCATATTCATAATCATCGGCAATCAGAGTGATAGTATCTTTATCTAATCTCTGATTCAATGTTACCATCAACCCGAGTTCCATACATTTCAGGATAATCTCATTGGGATTAATATTCATCAAACTTGCCAAATCCGCCGTTGTAACGAATTCCGTCATTTCGATGATTTTGGCTTGTATCAGTTTTTCTTCTTGTACGATAGCATCTTTTTCTTCGCGCTGAACTTTTCTTTTAAGTTTGTTCTTGTTTCTGCCGGAAGGCGCGTTAGTACCGCCCATTTTGGCTAAAGTATCTTTGATAGCCTTATTGACATCCTCATCCTTGACCATTGCGCGAACATTAGACTTGCGTTTTTTCTTGTTGATTTTCTTGTAATCCGGTTTTGGCGGAGCGTCACGATAATTCTTTTTCCTGCCGGGAGCCGCGGTAGAGC
>JAQIDA010000180.1 GCA_027858275.1 Candidatus Kapaibacterium sp.
TGATAGTTAAGTATTAAATCAGCATGATCGTTTTTTCCAGTTTCGAAGATGTCTTTACTTGAGTATATGCAACAAGAATTTAGAAGAATACTCACTAATGATGTTATCAACAATGTTAGTTTTTTCATTTTTTCTCTCTTGAATTATATGTATTTGATTAATTTTACCTGTAACTCCAAAGCAGTTTTAGGAGATTTGTTCTGTAGTGTATATTGATTGATGTTGCAAAAGTTCAGACTAAAATTTAATAAATCTTCTGAATCTAACTCAATACCTATACCCTCACCCCCACAAAACCACAGCCGCCGCCGCCCCGACATTCAAAGAGGCCACTTTCTCGCTAATCGGAATAAACACCACAGCATCCGAGAGATCGAGAATCTCCTGATCCACCCCAGGGCCTTCGCTGCCGAAGATAATGCAGTGCTTTTCCGGGAAATTATACTCTTTTAATGAGGTCGCATCATCAGTTAGTTCCGCTGAGATTATGCTGTATCCGAGTCGATTGCGGAGTTCGTTTAGGGTTGCGGGCAGATCGTCCGTGATGTGAATCTTTTGGAACATAACGCTGCCCATGGATACTCGAACTGCGCGCCTTAGAAAGGGACTGCTCGTCTTGCGGTCGCATAAAATGGAATCCACTCCGAAAGCGGCGCAGTTGCGGACAATAGCACCCACATTTTCAGAATTTATTATGCCGTTCATAATAACTATACGATTGCTCAGCTCATCGAGCCCCGTCTGTGCCGGCTGACGACCGACAGCCATCATCCCGCTGTGCAGGCGAAACCCCACCACGTCCTTCATAAGAGCGCGGTCAGCATAAAAACGACTCTCATCAGGCACTTTCCTCGCATCCATCAACTCAGCATGCGCCTCATAAAACTCCGGCAAAGCAAAGACAGACACAATCTCAATATCACTCCGAAGCAGCATCAAAGTAACTTTCTCACTCTCGACCACAAACACATTGTCCTCAGTATGCTTAGCCGGAGTGAATCGCAAATTTTTATAATATTCTATGCGAGGATCGTTGAGGTCTGTAATTTTGATCATGAGTGTTCGATTTTGTTGTTAATAATAAATCTTTTCTGACTCCCCCTCCTTGGAAGAGGAGGGGAGTAGGATTTGGAACAATATACTAAAAAAGCGGGGATTCCGAAAAACCCCCGCTTAAAAAAAACTAAAGACCGAATCGGTCCCTATTTGAGTTTTGTTGTGCAAGATTTGCCCTGCAAGAACAAGGAGAGATAGTCACGACTACCGGCTTTAGAGTCCGTACCGCTCATGTTGAAGCCGCCGAAAGGTTGAACGTCAACAACTGCGCCTGTGCATTTTCTGTTCAAATAGAGGTTACCTACGTGGAATTCGTGTTTCGCGCGATCCAATTTCTGAAGATTTTCTGAATAAACAGCGCCTGTCAAACCATAGATAGTGTTGTTTGCGATATCGAGAGCGTTATCATAATCAGATGATTTGATAATAGCGAGAACCGGGCCGAATATTTCTTCCTGAGAAATGCGAGCCATCGGATCAATATCAGCGAAAACTGTCGGTTCGATATAATAACCGTTGAGGCCTTCTACTTTTTTGCCGCCGCAAATCAAGCGCCCTTCTTTTTTACCGATTTCGATATATTCGAGCATGCTGTCTTCTGCTGATTTGTTGATCACCGGACCCATACGGAAATTTTCATAAGGATTACCAATTTTGATCTTAGCAACTTCAGCTTTAACTTTTTCGATAAATTCATCATATACTTTTTCGTCAACAATTACGCGTGAGCAAGCTGAGCATTTCTGACCCTGAAATCCGAAGGCAGATACTACTGCTCCTGTTGCTGCTGAATCGAGATCCGCTTCATGGTCGACAATAATGGAGTCTTTTCCGCCCATTTCAGCTATAACACGTTTGATCCAGATCTGACCGTCTGATTTTTCAGCTGCCAATTTGTTGACTCTGAGACCGACTTCCATCGAACCTGTGAAAGTGATGAAGCGAGTTTTTGGGTGCTGAACCATATAGTCACCTGCCTGTGCGCCGCTGGCTACGAAGAAGTTCAAAACGCCGTCAGGAAGGCCGACTTCGTGCATGATGTCCACAAATAATTTTGCCATCATAGGAGTATCTGACGAAGGTTTCATAACAACTGTGTTACCTGTAGCAACGGCAGCTGAGCTGATACCAATCATGATAGCCCATGGGAAGTTCCACGGCGGGATGCAAATACCAACACCAAGCGGAATATAGAAATATTCAATTTTTTCGCCGGGGTAAGGAGTCAAGGGCTGATTTTCGCTGTAACGAAGAGCTTCGCGTCCGTAGAATTCCAAGAAATCTATACCTTCGCAAGTGTCAGCGTCTGCTTCGAGAAAGCTTTTGCCGGCTTCTGAGATCATCCAAGCGTTAATTTCCAAGCGACGTTCTCTTATGATCTGAGCGGTGCGGAACAAATAATTTGCGCGTTCTTGCGCAGGAGTGAATTTCCATGTTTCAAAAGCTTTTGCAGCTGCCTGAATAGCAACCTCGGCGCCATCTTGTCCGCCTTTTTGGAAAACGCCGACAACTTCATCAGGATTTCCGGGGTTGATAGAAGTAGTTTTTCTTTCTGTGAAAACTTCTTTGCCGTTAATGATATTCGGATATTCTTTTCCGAACTGAGCGCGAACTTTATCAAGCGCGTCTTGTTGTTGTTTCAGAATTTCGGGGTCTTCGAAATTCAAGTAGGTCATATTTGCGAACGGTGTCATTTTTTATCCTGTATTTAAAAGTTTAAAATAATTCTTTTTTTGCTTTTTTATCATTATTCCGAGGCCGTCTGTTCGTCCTCCCTAACCAACTGATATCATTGATCTTACGTTTTGCAAAAAACAACAATAAATATTGCCTTAATCACTATTACAAATTTACAAATAAACCGGGGAATTATTGGGATATTATTCTTGGGGGAAACTACAATTTTTCTGTCATCAAAATGACGACAAGATTTAATTCAAACAATTAGTAATATCTAAAATTAATAAAGAGGCTTCCGGATGACAACTCTTGTTTTATTTCCAAGCGGGAAAATACTGTATATCAGATTATTGACAGGTTTATAGGAGTAACTTTGGCGGTTGAGTATCTCAAATCCGGTCTTTTCGATGAGATATTTGAATGATTTGCGTGAAAATTCATTGCAATGCCCGGGTACGAAATTCTTTTTATACTTCTTTTTCGACAGTCCGATTTTTTGTTTTAGTCGTTGTGTCTTAAATTTGAAAGCGTTAATATTCGGGAACTCCAATAAGGCTATACCGCCGGGCATGAGAAGATTATTAATTTTATTTAAAGCGAATACCGAATCAGGCAGATGTTCTAATACATGACGTAATATGACGAAATCGAATTTCTTGTCGAACAAATCATTGTCACTGAGGAAATTATCGACTTTAACATTAATACCAAGAGTTTCTTTTACTGATTTTGCTAAAAAGCCGGAAAGCTCCAGACCTTGTACGTCATGCCCGGAATTTTGGGCAAGAGAAAGAAGATATCCGTTCCCGCAACCTATTTCCAGAAAAGAACCTGAATTTCGAGCATATTTACTAAAATAATCAAAACTGATCTTCTGAGCTTTGTTGATTTTTGACTCAATATCAAAAGGATCATTGTAAACTTCTGCGTATTTTTCTTGATTCAGACCGCCGGAAAGATCATAATTAACTAAGCCGCAATCAGCACAGAGATAAAACTTGTACTCATCGTTGTTTCCTTGAGTATAATGAAGTTTCAAATTATTGCCTTCGCAAAGCCTGCATTCCATATTGATTTCTTTCGATCTGTTTCAATGAGCTGAACATTAGTGTTCGACGAGTGATCAAACAGGTATCACCCCTGCCGTATTTAAGCAAATATTATTTTGAATTTTTTCGGTTTAATCAATGCGCCTGAACAATCTTCTCCGGCAACAACAATTCAGACTTTCCCAAGAAAGCCGCAATCCTTTTCGCGAGACCTTTGCCGTCAAGTTGAAGTTCTTCGAACAATTCTTCCTGAGTCCCCTGCCCGATAAATTCATCGGGGATTCCAATGATTTTCAGCCCGGCGCTTCTATTGTTCTGAGCTAAATGCTCGGCAACTGCTGCACCAAAACCACCGACAACACTGTTGTCCTCTAAAGTAACGATACTATCGAATTTCTCGCTGAGATGATCGATCATAGAAACATCCACCGGTTTTATGAATCTGCCGTTGACCAATTCAACTGATATTCCTGCTTTTTCAAGAATAACAGACGCTTTTTCAGCTTCATTAACCATTTTTCCAACGGCAAGAATCGCAATATCAGTTCCGATTCGGAGAGTTTCCGATTTGCCCAAAGGCAGATAATTCATTGGTCCAACCTTAACACCTACAGCAGCTCCTCTCGGATAGCGCAATGCTACAGGACCGTCAGTATAAGTGTAAATCGCTGAATAAAGCATGTCGCGAAGTTCCTGCCCATCTTTCGGGGCCATAACAACCATATTTTGCATTGTACGCAAATAGCTGAGGTCTAAAACTCCATGGTGAGTAGGTCCGTCAGCGCCGACCAAGCCGGCTCTGTCAATCGCGAAAACAACATGTAAATTTTGCAATGAACAATCATGGTTGATTTGATCATAAGCGCGTTGCAGGAAAGTTGAATATATAGCACAAACCGGAGTAACTCCTTGCATTGCCATACCGGCAGCAAATGTCACGCCATGTTCTTCGGCAATCCCAACATCGAAATATCTGTCAGGGAATTTTTTTTCTACTTTGTCGAGTCCCGTACCGTCACTCATTGCGGCAGTAATACCTACCACTTTTGGATTTTTTTCTAAGATTTCCAGCATAGCATCCCCGAACACATCCTGATAATTCGGAGGAGCCGGTTTGTCTGCTTTCTTTTTGAAAGATTTGCCGGTTTCCACATCAATTACACCTATCGCGTGCAACTTATGCGAATCATTTTCAGCAGGAGCGTACCCCTTGCCCTTTTCGGAGATTACGTGTAGTAGAACCGGTCCTTTGATATCTTTGGTTAGCTTCAGAATACGGATCAATTGCGGCATCTTATGCGCGCTGATCGGGCCAAAATATTTAAATCCGAGAGCTTGGAACAAAACGCCGGGAGTGATAATTGCCTTTACTCCGCCCTCTAATCTGGAGGCAAGAGTTCTGATTCTGTCACCGATATTGTCCATTTTACCAGTTATATCCCAAATATTACCGCGCAGTTTTTGAACAGTGGGAGAGGCATAAATCTCATTGAAATAATTTGAGAAAGCCGATACATTATTAGATATGGAAATATTATTATCATTTAGAATGACGGTAATATCGCGTTTTTGGAAACCGCAATTGTTCATAGCTTCATAGGCCATGCCGCCTGTCATTGCACCGTCGCCAATTATTGACACTACACGATAATCTTCTTCGTTCAAATCTCGTGCAGCGGCTATTCCAAGAGCTGCCGAAATACTTGTGCTTGCATGTCCGGCACCGAATACATCATATTCACTTTCAGCAGGTTTCAAGAATCCGGACAATCCGCCTTTTCTTCGAATTGTGTTTAGTCTGTCACGTCTTCCGGTTAAAATCTTATGAGGATACCCTTGATGACCAACATCATAAATCAACTTGTCAATAGGTGTGTTGTAGACATAATGCAATGCTACTGTCAACTCGACCATACCGAGTCCGGCGCCGAAATGTCCGCCGATTTTGGAAATCGTATCAATCATATAGCAACGGACTTCGTCACTGACTGCCTGAAGCGATTTTTCCGGGATTTTTCGCAGGTCTGTAGGTGAATTTATATCAAACAAATATTTGTATGCGGATTTATTTATTTCTTTTGGCATTTCTGTCCGTTCAATCTTAATGTTATTATCACTTTCTATATGACGATTTAACTCGAATTTAATCTAAATCTGGGCTATTTATTTTGTGCAAATAAAAAGGCAGCCGGCAATTGCTTGCTCGACCGCCTTGAATATTGCTTGTATTCTTGTTTATCTCGGTGTTTCGACGTGAATCTGAACCGTTCTCGACAGTTGGCGTCCCACAGGAGATTCGTTGTCAAATATCTTAACTTGCTCACCTACACCAAACACATGATATTTCGCGCTTTTGACTTTTGTTTGCAAAAACTTCTTTACCGCATTAGCTCTACGATTGGCTAATCTCTTGTTATAGTCTTCATCACCGATAATATCAGTATATCCGTAAATTTTTACGGTGGAGTTGAATTTAATCGCCGGGATAATATCTTCTTCAATGATCTTCAAATCAGCGTCAGAGATATTGTCGCTGTCAAAATCAAAGAGAAGCAAACTGAACTTAGCAATTGTTTTATCAGGCAACTCTTCTTCTTGTTTACGATTGTATGAGAAGAAATCAACAGGTATAGTCCCGGAAACAGTTTTGACTAATTCAGCATCGTTTTCGGCAGTAAAACTATATTCCATAGGAAGCTGGCTTTTAATCAGATCATTAGGTATAATTACCATCTGAACGGCTGTCGGCTTGTCAGTACCTGATATTTCACGAATCACTTCTCCGGCTTGAGAAACAAACAGTTCCCATCTCAAAATCGAATCAGTCGATATTGCAAAAGGAATGAATTCGATGTTGTTCGGTTCAGCAATTGTCTGATTATTACGTTTGATAATAATCGGTCTGAGAATCTCAGGATGCGAGCTGCTCAATTCAATACGTCTGTTTTCGGCAATACCTTCGGGAGTGGTTGATGAAGAAGGTTTCTCGGGTAAATCAGATGCTCTGACATTGATTTTATTAGGATTTAAATTATAATTTTTTACAAGATAATCACGTGCAAAAGCTCCACGTTGCAATGCCAATAAATTGTTGCCGGCCTCGCCTTTGCCGTCAGTAGTCCCTGTGATAGTAAGTTCAGCGTTAGGAGTGTTTTGGAGACGATATCCTACAACATCAAGAAGCTGCTTATTAATATTCATCGCATCAGGTTTCAAAACTTCAAAACTAAATTTCCCGGCCGCTGATTCTCCGGTCATGATTTGTTCGTTTGAACTTGGCGCGGATTGATTTTCATCACAAAAAACATATGGTACTAACGGAAATAACTCACTATATTCAACTTCTTCGACCGTAATTCTATCGAGTTGATGAGTGTTGCCGTTGTTATCGTAATATCTTATCTCATCAAAACCGACTTCGAGAGAGGACGGGATTGGGTCATCTTCTTCCTGTTCCCCGAAGCCAAAATTAATTGCGACGCTAAAACGAATTTGCGGAACGTCCCATGAATCATACATATCGTTGCTGCTGACCTGAGTCATCGGGAAACGGAACGATAATTCGGGAGCGATGCTTGTGTTGTCATTTATATCGAAAATATATCCCGCTCCTATTATAACTGCAAATCGCATAGCTTCATCAGGTATAGAATTTACGTCGATAAGATACGTGCCGTCTTCATGTATTGAGTATTCCGGAGAGAGAGCTATACCGGCTTCAATCCCGGCGGCAAGATATAGATTATCAATCGGCAGAATATTATGGAACTGCATTACAGGCGAAATCTCGAAATAGGAAAGTGAAACGTCGTATTCATATCTATTGTCTATGGTTTCAGCTTCGAGCATTCCCGAAACATTGTTATATCCGAGTCTGCCGGACAGCACAAAGATATCATTCAAAGGATACAGTGCGATAATTCCAATATTCCCGCCGAATCCGTTGCTGTTATCTTTGAAATTAATCTCGGTTTGATCCAATAACAAATAATTAAAAGAAGGTCCGTGCATGTTTATGTTCAGACCGGCATAAATACCGACTGAGGGCAAAATCGTTTTATCCTTGGCAACTGCCGGATAAAATACAGCGGCACATATCAGCAGCGCTGACAGAAAAAAAAGTTTGAATTTCATCATCATTCTCCTACAATATATTACATTATTACTATTATCATATATTAATACTACAACAGCACAGCACTCGATAAGAGCATGCTTGCTGTTATTGATCACATATAGACGACTCTGAAATTAATCAGTGTCATCAATATCTTGTTTTCGGGCGTCAAAATGATGTCCCCCCATTCTGATTTGCCTGCTGCTGATCTTTCAAATAAGAATAAATATCTTCCTTTTTCAAAAAATCTTTATTGTGTTACGTGTATGTTAACGAACTTTTAATTATATTCAATAGAATTTGATTTTGTCTTGATTGACAAGACGGTTTTAAAACCTTAAAAATTCAATGAACCTATTCAGAAATAGTTTCGTATATATATTGAAACAACAATTAACACAATATACGCTTTTTATTTAAATATTTCAGGATTAAGATTATGAAGAATTCAATAAAAAAAGTTTTAATGGCGGTCACCGCACTGTGCTTTCTCGGAAGTTCTCCATTGCGCGCAGTTGATCTCGGCATATACGCCGGCCTTTCCGCTCCGAACGATGAGATTAATAACGTTATGAAATGGAACGACAACACTACTATTAAAAAATTTATCCGAGAAGGCGCAGCGGCAGGCTATCATATTGGAATAAAAACCAGAATCCCCTTATCTGAGGATTTCATTTTCCGCGGCGGAATTGCATATCACAGTTTCCCGAAAACGCAGCTTCTTCTCGAAGGATATCCTGATGTTCAGATTAACACATCTCAAAACATTATTCCTATAAGTGCAGGCATGAATTTCTATTTTGTAAAATCAATTGTCGGGGTATATGCCGCCGCAGAATTATCATACAATTATATCTCAAGCTCAATAAACTATGTAGAAGAAGGTGCAATTGTAGGTATTCCAATGGAAGAAACTGATCCTATCAATACTGTTGGATTTGCTCTCGGAGCAGGTGTTGATTTTGATCTTAAATTAGTCACTCTTAATCTTGAAGCGAAATACAGCAGAGCCAACTTAGTGGGCGGATCAGACGAATTTGCAAACCCGATCAACTATTTCTCACTCTCTTTGGGCGTCTTATTTTAAGCGCTTGCTCTTAAGGATTGTACAGAGACCCAACTCAGACGTCTCGATTTCTAAACTCGAAAAAAACTCCGATACTGATTTCAGTATCGGAGTTTTTTTTATCTGCTGTACATTGAACGATGAACCCTGTTGTTATCATCAAACAGCATCTTATTCTTTTCCATAAAATCTATGAATCTGTCGAATGTTGCAGTATTTTTTGAATACCAGTTTTTGAAGGCTTCTTCATCCGTGACCTTGAATAACCAATAGTTATAGGCTGCGAAAAGTTCATAAGCAATTAATCTTTTGTGCATATCGAAAATGACATTGGGATATTTTTGATCGAAATGCTTTTTGTCCCAGAGTTCAATAAATTTGGTTCGCACTTCGATTAACAGCTTGATTGTTACACTGTTGACTGAATCAGGCACAACAAGCTCTTTGGCTTTTTGCATAGTGTGTTGATAATCTAACTCAAAGGGATAATCATATAGTTCCGGCTTTGAAGTTTTGATACTAATCTTAGTGAATTTAACAAGATCATTATCGTCTTTATTTTTGAACAAACCGAGATCATAGATATTTGCCAAGCCTTGACTCATAGATTCAATTCTCTGAACATTATTCGACAGGTTCATGAAAACTTCTGCATATAAGGAGGCCCACAGTAGTTCCCTTGTTTTCACATTGTACTGTGATAAAGAAAAGTAATTATATGGATAGTTGGGTTCTGCATAAATTCCTGCCTGCCAATATCCTAATGCAGTAAGATTGTGTTTCTGACCGTATTGGTAAGTACCGTATTCAAAATACAAACTGCCGTCGAGCGGGAATTTCTTTATTCCGGCATCATAAGTTGCCACAGCGTTCAAT
>JAQIDA010000131.1 GCA_027858275.1 Candidatus Kapaibacterium sp.
GTGAAGATACTAATATTAAAATCACTACACCTGCCGATATGAAATTAGCGGAAATAATCCAATATTTGGATTCTAAAATTCACCAACCGGTCTGATATAAAACACAGAACATAGAATAAAAAAGCTTTGTTTGATTGTCTCAAGCGAAGCTTTTGTTTTATAACAAAATATTCGGGTTCTAAAAGATAACAGATATCATTATCTGTGACCAATTTCATGGTCGTTTTTTAATAATTCCAACACATTAACATATTATCCGTATTTTGCAGTCAGGATTTTATCGAATAATTAAAAAGTTTGTATTTTTGTTTTTTATTAATTAATCAGGTTTATTAAAATGAAAAAAATATTGTCGGTTTTAATGGTTTTGATTTTCTGCGTTTTTGTTCAACAGCTACACTCTGACGCGGCTTCTGACATAAAAGAAGCTGTGAAACTCTACAGTTCCGGAGATTACAAAGCAGCTGCCCCGCTATTTGAAAAAGTTTTTTCCGCGGATAAATCAGATAAGAATATGCAATATAATACGGCATGCGCTTGGGCTTTGGCTGAAGACAAGGACAAAGCTTTCGCTCATTTGAAAGATCTTGCCGATGCGGGTGCCGTGTTTCTGTCAATGTTGATTAATGATAAAGATTTTAAATCTCTGCGCGACGATCCTCGATGGGAAAAAATAGTAAATAAAGTAAGAGAAAATATCAACAAAATAAATTTAGCATTGCCTGAGAAACATTTAACAAAAAAAATAGTAGCGCTTCCTGCGCCCAAAACTGACGGCAATGTTTCAGTCGAGAAGACAATGCAAACCAGAAGATCCGTTCGAAGATACAAGAATGAAGCTCTTGAATTATCAGATATATCTCAATTGTTGTGGGCAGCTTACGGTATAACAAAACCTAATGACACTTACGCATTTTTGCGAGGCGGATTAAGAACAGCGCCGTCAGCAGGAGGATTATATCCTTTGGATATATATCTAATAGTCGGAAACGTCAATGGATTGGAAGCGGGCATTTATAAATATAAATCATCAGGCCATGAATTACTGCTGCTCAAATCCGGCGATATTCGCAGAGAATTGTGCAATGCTGCAAGCGAACAATTAATGGTCGAAAACGCTCCGGCTACAATTGTATATTCAGCGATATTTGAGCGAACTGTTTCAAAGTACGGACACCGCGGTCGTGAAAGATATGTGTATATGGATCTCGGACATTCTGCTGAGAATGTCTATCTGCAAGCAGGCGCGCTTGATATTGGAACATGTGCCGTCGCCGCCTTTGACGATCTCAAATTGAAACAAGTAGTGGGAATGACAAGGGAGGAAGATCCTCTTTACTTGATGCCGATCGGTAAATTAAGAAAAAAGACAGATTGAAGATTTTATCAGATTTACTGAGCCGACATGCACAGACGGCTTCCGGTTTCTTCATTGGATTCCGTCTGATTGACATGAAAATATTAGCGTAGAGTTCTTTGGACCAAAAGCAGGGGTGCATTCGGGATACTTACAACTCTTTCCTAAGTCTGGCGACAGGTATCTTCAACTGTTCGCGGTATTTAGCGACAGTACGTCTTGCGATCTTATACCCCTTGTCTTTCAACTCTTTCCCTATTCTGTCATCACTATACGGTTTGTTCTTAGGTTCCGCTTCGATTATATCCAGTAACACTTGTTTGATAATGCGAGTAGAAACATCTTCGCCGTCATCAGTCGGCAATGATTCGCTAAAGAAGAATTTTAGTTCATGAGTTCCGAATTCTGTCTGAACATATTTCCCGTTGACAATACGGCATACCGTAGAAATATCAAGCCCTGTTTCCTCTGCGACATTTTTATAAATAAGAGGCCTCAAACCGCTCTGACCATCATCGAAATAATTTCGCTGCAGCCCGGCAATTGCCGTCATAACTTTCAGCATAGTATTTTTACGCTGTCGGATGGCTTGAATCAAGAACTTCGCGTCTTCATATTTATTACGAATCCATTCACGAGTTTCCTTATTAAACATCTTGATTTTTGCTTCTTTTTTCAACTTCTGATAAGCTTGATTTAACTTTATCGCCGGCATACGGCTGTCGTTGATATTTATAAGCAGTTCGTTGGTTTCTTCATCTCGTTCGATGATGAAATCCGGGATAACCGTATTTGTTCCGGCAGAAGTATCAAATCCGCCCGGCTTAGGATTGAGCCTCCGTATTACCTCAATCGCCTCTTTCAAATAATCTTCAGAAATACCAAATTGTTTAAGAATCACATTATAATGCTTCATTGTAAAAGCTTCATAAGCATCTTCCAATATCTCAAGGGCAAGCTTCTGTGCGGCATTTAATTTTGGGAATGCCAAACACTGAGCGACAAGACACTCCTGTACGGTTCTGGAAGCAAATCCCGGAGGATCCAGAGAGCGGATTTTCAACAATACTTCCTCAAGCATCTGCTCATCTACAAAGTCCATCAGTTCCAATTTATTTTCGGAATCACTCTCTTCCTCCTCGAACATTGCCGAATCATCACCGTTGACCATTGCGAATATTTCGGAGGAAATGGCATATTCTCTTGCCGGGTTAACGTCGCCGTCAATTCTTGAGGCTTCATTCTCCATATCTTCTTTATAGCGCATTTGGGCTTGGATGTTCACATCGGCAATAATTGAATTAGTCTCTTTGATGATCTCATCAGTTGGGCGGCGCAAATAACCGTCATCATCAGCGTTGCCGATTATCTGTTCGCCGAGAAACAACTCTTCTTCGGATATATTAAGCATCTGAAACTGCCGAGAAATATCATCAACAGGGCTTTCAATGTCTTTTATCTGATAAAAATCACGGTCGTTGTTATCATTAGAAGCCGCGCTTCCCTTCGATACGTATTTACTGTCATCCTGCCACAGCATTTTATAGAATTCAAACGGGTCAGTTTGATCGTCAATTGGCGATTTTCCGTCGCTCTCAGTCTTGTTTTCACCGGAGCCGTTTGTAGGATAATCATCTTCAAGAGAGCTCTGGTTATTTTCTTGATCCTGTGCGTCTTCGCTGACTTCATCAATCATCGGATTCTGCTCCATCTCATTCATCACATGTTGCTCGAGTTGGATCACGGGCAATTGCAAGAGCTTCAGATATTGTATCTGTTGCGGTGTCAGAGTTTGAGAGAGTGAGGTTCTCAGATTAAGCGCTAATTTCATTTTGTGTTTTTATCCTTAATGAATTGCAGTGATTATTCCGTTGATTCTATTGTGTTTACATATTCATTGTACCATTCCTCACCATAAGCTCTCACAAGAGCCTCTTTAAGGGATTTGTACAACAGATTGTTGTTTGCTTTGCCTTTGACCCTAGCTTCCGCGCATTCATAAATTTGTTCATAATGAATACATTTCCCGCCGAAGTATACTTCTCGGATAGGAAACAAATGACATGAGATCGGTTTCCGGAAATCAATCTCTCCGGCTAACAAAGCCTTCTCTATAG
>JAQIDA010000338.1 GCA_027858275.1 Candidatus Kapaibacterium sp.
CCTTAATCAGTCTTTTATATAATATAATTTTTTTAGTGTTTTTTGCAGATAACATTTCGATGTTAATATTTGTTAATATTCAGAATGTTTTCGACAATGGTTGTTCATCCAAGTTTGAAAAAATACAGAATATCGGTCAATAGTTATTAACAACTTTCTCACAAGTAATTTTTTTTTTGTATTTTAGTATGTGGGTTTAAGTCAACTATGATAAGGGTTTAAAAACACAGATGTTGCAACCCTTATTAACAGTTTTTGCACATAGTTTTCCACATTTTCAACATCGCTCTATTTCTATTAACAACAGCATGTTACATTTCCGGAGCAACACAATGCCCGAAGTATTCCACACTATAGACGTACAACTGTTTACATTCTTGAACAGCACTATTTCTAATGATATTTGCGATAAGATATTCCCATATATCACAGATGTACGAAACTGGTTGCTTGTTTATGTTTTTCTTTTCGGCTGGCTGTTTTGGCAAGGCGGAAAAAAGGGCATTTTAACTGCAGTTTCTCTTATAGCTGTTATTCTGGCAACAGATTATCTCAACAGTGAATTGCTCAAAGATTATTTTAGCAGAGTACGACCTTGCTCAGCTTTGGATGATGTTCGATTATTAATCAAATGCGGAAGCGGAAAGTCGTTCCCGTCTTCTCATGCCGCTAATATGTTTGCGGCAGCAACTGTGCTTAGTTATTATTATCGAAAATATCGTTGGATTTATTTTGGAATAGCGGTTGCTATTGCCTTTTCAAGAGTTTATGTCGGCGTTCATTATCCTCTGGATATTGCAGGCGGGGCTATAGTCGGTATTGTAACGGGAACTGTCGTTGTATTTATCGGTCGAGTGTTTGGAAAGAATATTGATGAGCAGGATGATTGATTGAATTGATCTTCTCTTAGACGCCCAAATTGGGCGTCTCTACACCCTCTGCGTGAATCTTTTCAAATGAAGAAATTGAGCGTTTCACGAATAGGTTAATCCAAGCTAACGATTCTTTCGGCTACTCCTGATACTTTGTTGCTATGAGTAGCAACTACAAAAGCAGGTGAATATTTTTCTTGCATTCGCTTCATCAATTCTAATACGCCGTCTTCGTTTTTAGCGTCCAGATTTCCCGTCGGCTCATCTGCTAAAACAACAATTGGGTTGTTGATCAATGCACGGGCAATAGCGACTCTTTGTTGTTCGCCGCCTGAAAGTTCTGAAGGTCTGTGCGAATTTCTGTGCTGAATCCCTACTTCTTCTGCTAATTGTTTAGCAGATTCCACAGCGATTTTCTTCGATTTCCCGGCAATAAGAGCTGGCATCATAATATTTTCAAGAGCTGTAAATTCAGGTAATAAATGATGGAATTGAAAGATAAATCCAATTTTTTCATTTCGTATTTTAGATATACGATCTGAATTTAGATTATGAATATTAACCGGTTTGTCGTCGAAGTAATATTCAACTGTACCCAAATCAGGATAATCGAGACTTGCCAGTAAATGAAGCAAAGTGCTTTTGCCTATTCCTGACGGACCTTGCAAAGCAAGAAATTCGGATCTGCGAACTTTTAATGAAAAGTTATTTATAACGGGAGTGATAATGTTTTTCTTCTTGTAGGATTTACTAAGAGATTTAACTTCTATCAATATTGATTTTTCCATAACCGCTACCTGTTATATTAAAAAAAAAGGTATCCCGAGAGATACCTTTTGTAATTTCTGTCATTCTGATATTTTTCAGAATTTATTCAGCGTCTTTGTCTTTTTTGTCGTCATCAGTTTTGACCTCATCAGCAGGTGCTTCTTCAGCAGGTGCTTCTTCAGCAGGTGTTTCAGCTACTTCTTCGACAGGAGCTTCAGCTACTTTTTCGACAGGAGCATCGACTACTTCTTCGACAGGAGCTTCAACTACTTCTTCGACAGGAGCTTCGACTACTTCTTCGATAACTTCTTCTTTTACAACAGGTTTAGTCTGAACTTTTTTAGTTTTTTTCTTTTTGCCTGTCATTGAAGATGCGCCGTCCTGAGGTGCAGCGAAATCAACCAATTCAATGATTGCTCTTTGTCCTGCGTCGCCTCTTCTGAAACCACTTTTGACAATTCTTGTATATCCGCCGTTGCGTTCTTCAACCATCGGGCCGATAACATCAAATAATTCCTGAAGGACTGCTTTTGTTCTTACAACTTTGCCAACCATACGACGATTGTGAATATCTATTGTATGACCTTCGGGCAAATTGCCTGCTTTTTCATTTATAAGAGCGTGTTTTGCTCTTGTGATCAACTGCTCCGCATAAGGACGCAATTCTTTGGCTTTCGCTTCGGTAGTTTCAATTTTTTTGTGTTCGAACAAAGAAGTCGCCATATTGCGCATTAGCGCTTTTCTGTGACTACTTGTGCGATTGAGTTTTCTACCGCGTTTCTGATGTCTCATAACTGATTTCTCTATCTATTACGTTTTTACTATCTTTTCAATTAAAATATGTCGCTTAAATCTGAGCTTTTTTGATTATCGTCTTTGATGAATTTATCAACATTCATTCCAAATTCAAGACCAAATTGGTGAACAATATCTGTTAATTCCGCTAAGGATTTGCGCCCAAAGTTACGGAATTTCAACAATTCTGATTCCTGCAATTTGACCAGTTCGGCCAAGATTCTGATGTTAGCTGCTTTTAAGCAATTATGAGCACGAACTGAAAGTTCAAGTTCGTCGACCGGTGTAAGAAGAATTTTGCGAAGTTTATTTCTTTCAGCTTCTTTGACTTCTTCTTCAACCATAACTTGCTGCTGATGTTCTTCTTCAATTTCATTAAATGTAATGAAGAACTTCACGTGATCGGCAAGAATTTTAGCCGCATAATTGACAGCTTCTTGAGCAGTGAGCGAACCGTTTGTTGTTACATTAAGTACCAAATGTTCATAATCAATTTTTTGTCCGACACGATAAGGGTCAATTTTATAAACAACATTTTTGATTGGAGTAAAAATAGCATCAATCGGAAGCATTCCGATCGGATAGTCAACCATTTGTTGTTCTTCTGCAGGGATGTAGCCTTTGCCACGACCGATTCTGAGTTCAATATCAAATTCAGCGTCTTCTGCTAATGTTGCTACGTGATGATCCGGATCAAGAACTTCGACCATCTCTGATGCGTCTTGAATGTCCTTAGCGGTCCAAACACAAGGACCTTTTAAATGAAATGCTACTCTTTGCGGTTTTTTATCAACCGTTTTCATAGCGACTTCTTTAATATTAAGGATAATTTCCGAAACGTCTTCAACTACACCTTGAATTGTCTGGAATTCATGTAGAACGTCACTGATTTTCATCCCAATTATAGCAGATCCCGGTATGGATGACAAAAGAACTCTGCGAAGAGAATTACCTATTGTTACTCCGTAACCCGGTTCCAAGGGCTGAAGTGTGAATCTGCCGTGATTTTCATCATTAGATTCATCAATCTGAACCCTTTCGGGCATTTGCATTTGTGTATTCATATATTATGTGCTGCAGGAAAATACAAAATTATATTTTTATTTTCGCATGATTGCGTTTGTGAGCTTTATCGGCTCATTTCATATCGCGATGATTATACTCTTCTGCGTTTGGGCGGTCTGCATCCGTTGTGCGGGATAGGAGTCTTATCTATAATAGAATGAACTTCTAATCCTGCAGTAGTCAATGCTCTGATCGCTGCTTCCCTTCCTGAACCGGGGCCTCTGACTACGACATCGACTTTTCTGAGTCCCATGTCAAAAGCGTCCTTAGCAGTTTTTTCCCCAGAAACTTGAGCTGCATAAGGTGTGTTTTTCTTAGATCCGCGAAATCCGTTTTTACCTGCTGATGACCAGCATAAGGCATTACCGTACATGTCCGTAATAGTTACCATTACGTTATTGAATGACGCTCTGATAAACGCTTTTCCGTGAATATCAGTTACGATTTTTTTCTTTGTTTTCTTTTTTCCGACTGCCATTTATTTTCTTATTAATAAATTACGACAAAGTTATTTTGTTATTCGAGGCAACAGCCAAAGTCACTTCAGTTTTCACTAGTTAACTATGCTTTCTTTTTGCCTGCAACTGTCTTACGCTTTCCTTTTCTGGAGCGCGCATTAGTTTTTGTTCTCTGACCGCGACAAGGGAGTCCGCGTCTGTGGCGCAAACCTCTGTAGCATCCGATGTCCATCAATCGTTTAATATTCATCTGAATCTGAGAGCGAAGTTGACCTTCAACTCTGTATTCATCAATAATAGAACGAATTTTGGCGACTTCTTCGTCAGTCCAATCGCTAACTTTTTTGTTAACGTCCATACCCACTTTGATCAATATCTCTTCGGCTGATGTTCTTCCTATGCCGAAGACATAAGTAAGACCGATTAAACCGCGTTTATTGTTGGGCAAATCAATTCCTGCAATACGAGCCACTTTAAATCTCCTTAATTAATATTAACCCTGGCGTTGTTTAAAACGGGGATTCTTCTTATTAATGATATAGACGCGACCTTTACGACGAACAATTTTGTCGTCCGGATTTCTTTTCTTAACTGAAGCCTGAACTTTCATGGCATCTACACTTTATTTTATTTTTACTAAAGTTAATTCTTATTTATATCTGTAAACAATTCTGCCTTTGCTGAGATCGTAGGGAGACAATTCTACTGTTACTTTGTCACCTTGAAGGATCTTGATAAAATTCATTCTCATTTTTCCTGAAATATGAGCATGAACTTTTACATCGTTTTCCAACTTAACGATAAATTTCGTATTTGGAAGCGTTTCTTCAATGATTCCGTCTACACGAATCAGTTCTTGTTTTGGCATTAGTCTGTTTACTCTTTGTTTTCAATTTGTCTTAGAAATTGTGTCTTTTAGAATCCGCCTTGGCCTACACGACCTTTCATTTTGCCGGTTTTCATAAATCCGTCATAGTGACGCATCAGCAAGTGAGATTCGATCTGTTGCAAAGTATCCAAAGCTACTCCGACTATAATTAACAAGCTTGTGCCGCCAAAAAATTGTGCGAACATGCTTGTAACTCCGAATTGTGACACAAATGTAGGCATCACGGCAACGAGAGCCAGGAATATAGATCCCGGAAGAGTAATCTTAGTCAAAATATTATCTATATAATCAGCCGTTGGTTTTCCCGGACGTACGCCCGGTATAAATCCACTCTGTTTTTTCAGATTGCTCGCTGTATCTTTCGGGTTAAGAACGATAGCAGTATAGAAAAATGTGAAGAAGACAATCATTGATCCGTAGACTGCGGCGTATACGAATGATCTGTAATCAAACAATTGCGCAAAGCTGTTCATAAATTCACTGCCCGGAAACATCTGAGCGAGTGTATTAGGAATAAACATTAAAGCTTGAGCAAAAATGATCGGCATAACACCTGCGGTATTAACTCTCAATGGTATATATTGAGTTGTTCCGCCGTATACTTTTCTTCCGATTTGTCTTTTAGCATATTGTACAGGTATTTTTCTGGCACCTTGAGTAACCAAGACTACAGCAGCAATAACGCCGACTAATATTATAAATATGACTAATTCAACCGGCCAAGCTCTTGATCCGATAGCGACTAGCTGATATTCTTGCATCAACGCGGCTGGGAGTCTAGCGATAATACCGATGAAGATAATCAATGATATACCGTTTCCGATTCCGCGGTCAGTGATTTGTTCACCGAGCCACATCATAAATACTGTGCCTGCTGTCAAAACTGTAACGGTAGTCACTGTAAACAGAGCAAGATTGATTTCTACAATGCCTTGACTGGCAAATTTTGCACTGATAGCAAGGGCTTGCATGGCAGAGATACCAACTGTGAGATATCTTGTCCACTGTGTAATTTTTCTTCTGCCTTCTTCGCCTTCTTTTTGAAGTTTCTGAAGCTGGGGTATAACAATACCGCCAAGCTGGAGAATAATAGAGGCTGTGATATAAGGCATAATACCGAGAGCGAAAATTGCGGCGTTAGAAAAAGCACCGCCTACGAACATATCAAAAAAATCAAATAAAGTACCGCTTTGATTCCCTGCTGATGCCATAAGTGCTTCTATATTGATCCCCGGAAGGGTGATGTGAGCACCTGCTCTGACAACTACAAGTATAAGCAAAGTAGTAAATATTCGGGTACGCAATTCTTCTATTTTGAAGATATTCTGAAACGTTTTAGCGAAATTACTCATGAACTTTTACCGTCCCTCCGGCTGCTTCAATTTTTTCAATTGCTGATTTTGTGAACTTGTCGGCTTCAATAGTTAAAGCGACTTTCAGTTCGCCGTCACCAAGGATTTTAACCGGCTGTGATCTTTTAGAGATCAAACCGAGTGTGTAAAAATCATCATAAGCGACTGCGTCTTTAATTTTTTCTTCAGCAACTAACTCAGCGAGTCTTGATACGTTAACTACTTGATACGCTACTCTGAATCTATTCCAAAAACCAAATTTAGGAAGTCTTCTGTTCAAAGGCATCTGTCCGCCTTCAAAGCCTCTTTTCAGAGAGAAGCCGCTTCTTGACTGCTGGCCATTATGTCCTTTTGTGGATGTTCCGCCGAATCCCGAACCGGGACCTCTGCCGATACGTTTCTTTTTGTGTTTAGAACCTTCGGCGTATGTGAGATTACCAATATGTTTCATTGACTTTTCTTCTTATTATTATTCTGAAATTTCTTCGACTGTTACAAGATGTTTCACAACTTCAACCATACCGCGAGTCATCGGGTTGTCAGGCTGAACGATTACATTGTTCGGACGTCCCAGACCCAAAGCTTGGATAGTTTTTTTTTGTTTTTCCAATCTTTTAATAACGCTTTTTACTTGTGTTATTTTTAATTATTTCATTTTATTGCCTGAAAATTAATGTGTTCAATATTATTATATGTTATCTGCTTAAAATATTATCTGTAAATAATATTATCCGAAGATAACTTTTTCTACTGATATTCCGCGTCGTCCTGCTACTTGCTGAGCGTCCTGGAGACTCATAAGCCCTTCCATAGCTGCTTTAACAGTGTTATGCGGATTAGACGAACCCATTGATTTTGTCAAAACGTCCTGCACGCCCGCGAGTTCTAATATGGCTCTTATACCGCCGGCAGCGATGACACCTGTACCGGGCGTTGCCGGTTTCATCATCACTTTTGCCGCACCGTATTTGCCTATAACTGCGTGTGGGATTGTGTTTTCTTGTAAACTTACTTTAACGATACTTTTTTTAGCGGTGTCGGTAGCTTTCGTTACCGCGTCTACAACTTCAGACGCTTTTCCGAGACCGTAACCCACGTGACCTTTTCCGTCTCCGACAACAACAATTGCCGAGAACGTAAATCTACGACCGCCTTTTACGACTTTAGCGGTTCTGCCAACGTAGACAAGTTTATCGTTTAAATCTAATTCAGAAGCTTTGAACTTTGCCACAAATATTCTCCTATCGGCTTTATCAAATTTTTATATTAAAACTCGAGACCGGCTTTTCTTGCCGCGTCTGCTAATGCTTTTACTCTGCCGTGATATACGTTGCCGTTTCTGTCAAACGCGATTTTTTTCACGTCTGCGGCCAAGGCTCTTTTGCCTATTATTTCACCAACGAGTTTGCTTTTATCTGTTCTTGTCATATCTGCTTTAAACAGAGCGATTACTTCTTTGTCCAGTGTTGAAGCTGAAGCGACAGTGTTGCCGGCTGCATCATCAATTACCTGTGCATATATGTGAGTAAGGCTCTTAAAGACAGTTAACCTTAGACGATCTGAAGAAACCGATATTGTGTTTTTAATATGGTGTTTTCTTCGGATAATTCTCTTTTTTTTCTTTGCTTGTATACTCATCACTTATCTTTTAGATTCTATGAATACTTATTTAATGCCGGTTATTAGTGCCGGTCAATTACTTAGCGGCTGTCTTGCCTGCTTTGCGTCTTACGTATTCGCCTTCATAGCGGATGCCCTTGCCTTTATACGGTTCAGGTTTACGTAGTCTTCTGACCTTCGCGGCTACTTCGCCTACGAGTTGTTTATCATTTCCGTTTACAATAATTGTAGTCGGATTTGTCACTGCAAATTCTATACCGGGAGGCGGGATGAAGAGTATAGGATGTGAATATCCTAAGTTCAACAAGAGTCTCTTAGCTTTCATTTCTGCTTTAAAACCAACACCTTCGATTTTGAGTGTTTTCGAAATTCCTTTTTCAACACCTTCAATAACATTAGCGGCCAATGATCTTGTTAGACCGTGGATAGAACGAGTTGATTTTTCCTCATTCTCTCTTACGAATGTTATTACATTGTTCTCGAACTCGGTATTGATTCCAACTGGGATATCAACCTGCAGTTCTCCTTTGGGGCCTTTGGCCTTAATTACTCTATCAGTTACGGTTACCTGAACACTTTTCGGTACCGTAATAGGTTTTTTACCTATTCGTGACACTGGATTACTCCTGTTTACTTTTTACAATTACCAAATAGTGCAGAGCACTTCGCCGCCGACTTTTTCTTTTCTTGCTTGTTTGTCTGTCATCACACCTTTGGATGTGGAGACAATGGCAATTCCCAAACCGTTTTGAACTCTGGGGAGCTCTTC
>JAQIDA010000340.1 GCA_027858275.1 Candidatus Kapaibacterium sp.
AATTTTTCTACTTCTTTTGACGAACCGAACTCGTTGCTGAGTAAAAAATTATCTGATCCTCGGCTAGATGATATCTCATTTGAGTTATCTTCATCTTTTGTATATACAATAGTGAACGCATAAGAAATCAGCAGTGAAAATTCTAATCCCAGTGCAAAAAGCACGAGTGATGGTTGCGTTGGCGGAATAAATTTCAACCCGCGAAGACCGATAATGATAATTAAAACCGCGGCGCCCATATAAACTAAGCCGAGAACAGTGTTTGAATGCTTTACAGTGAAATAGAAACGCATATAAATACTGAGACCGGTATTGATGTTTAATAATCGATACAAGAAACCGGATTCTTTCCATTTTAATCCCTTTTGCAGAAGGATTAATTCGTCGAGATTAGTCTGCCACTCAGATGCGTACTCCATAAGATCAGGCAGTTTTGCTTTTTTCAATAAAGATATTATTTCTAAACTTTCCTCTTCGGACTGAAAACCTGATCGATTGTAAGCAATTTTGTCAACAGCGTTTATGATTTCTCTCTCAATTTTTTGACGCATCAAACCAACTGATTGCGGCATTAGCGAAGTAACTAAAAAGGCAAATGCAAACCCGGCTATTAATGATTCCAAAAGCATTGACATAGCAGGGTTGAACCAAAAACGAGAATCCTCTGCAGAAATGTGCTTTATGTCTATTGCCCAAGAAGTAATGTAGTTTATGCCTTTGGTCGGTTCATCTGTGTTGATAGTATAGGAATAATATTCCCCGGTTGTATTATGAACATTGCCGCTCAGATAAGTTTCAAAAAATTCTTGAACTACCGGAAGAAGCAATATGAATATAGTTACAATACTGACTATGGCGATAAGATTGAAAATGATTAACTGAGTCGTAGTATGTTCAGTTAATTCGAAGTATGATTTTTCTGATTTTCTTTTTTTTCCCATATTTCTGTCTTTAATAAATATTGAGCGTATATACCTACAACTCCAATTATACGAATAATTTTTCAAACCTGTTCATTATTTTTTCATTTAATGATATATTCCGGTTTTATCTCACTATCCTAAACAATTAATTTAGTATAATATTTAGGCTGAAAATTGTTCCGGAAGAAAAATATACTTAACTTCCGTGTTGGAAGATATTTGAAACAATTTAACTGATAATACATCCGAGGGGAAAATGATCTATTTCAACAATACTGCTACAAGCTATCCAAAACCAAAATCTGTTAACGAGGCCGTAAACGAATATTTGTCGAATCCACCGGTGCATTCCGCGCGTATGGGATTGGATAAAGATGATGATGATGCCGCTTATGCAGCTCGCAAAGGACTCAATGAATTATTCAACGGCGAAGATCCTGACAGATTTATTTTTACTTCAGGCAGCACCGAATCCCTCAATTTGGCGATAAGCGGTCTGGGCTTGGACGGCGGACATGTTGTTACAACGAACATAGAACATAACTCTGTGATTCGACCGCTGAATCATATGAAAAACGAAGGTAAAATTGATATTACTTGGGTTGATTGTGACAAGCACGGCTATGTAACACCTGAAGAAATTGAAGCAGCCGTTAAACCGAACACAAAGCTTATTGTTGTTAATCATTGTTCCAATGTAACAGGCGCTGTTCTTGATCTCAAATCCATCTCCGAAGTGGCTCATCGTCACAATCTTGTATTCCTCGTGGATGCTTCACAGTCAGCCGGCGGACTGCCGATAGATATTAAAAATTGGAAAATTGACTTGCTTGCTTTCACCGGGCATAAATCTTTGTACGGAATTCAGGGCATCGGCGGAATGTACATCCGAAAAGGAATTGATCTGAAACCTTTGATTGTCGGCGGCACGGGCGTTAAAAGCGAAGTGCTTGTTCAGCCTGAAGGAATGCCGATTTTTTACGAAGCGGGAACTCCCAATATACCCGGTATTGTTTCATTGGCGGCAGGCGTGAAATTTGTGCTTGAAGAAAGCGTCGCAAAAATACATGATCGCAAAGCCGAAATGATTCTCAAAATGATGAATGCCTTTGATAATTATCCTGAAGTTGAAATATATACTTCTACGGAAAACAACAGTCTCTCTAATTTCTGTTTCAATATCAATGGAATGGTTCCCGAAGAAGTGGGGTATTTTCTTGATGAATCCGCGGATATTGTGATTCGTTCAGGCTTGCATTGTGCTCCGCTTTTGCTTCCCGCGCTTGGTGTTTATCCTTGGGGAACTGTTCGTGCCAGCCCTTCATATTTCTCGACTGACGAGGAAATTGATTTGTTCATCGCTACGATCAAAGACGCGATTGATGTGATTGTAAGAAGAGGAAAAGGATATAGTGCAGTTGCTCAATAATTTTTCAAAATAAAATACAAACAAAAAACGCTGCCCTCACAGGCAGCGTTTTTTTTATATAATCCAAGACAAAAAGAAGTCTTATTTATCGTCATCAACGATAGTGTAATCAGCCTCTTCAACGTTTCCGTCGTCTTTTTTCTTGCCTTTCGGAGCTTCTTCGCCTGCCGTTTCGGGCTGACCTTCTGCGCCGGGCTGTTCTTTGCTGTACATTTCAGTTGAAGCTTCGCTCCAGATTTTGTTCAGCTCATCCATTGCCGGTTTGATATCTTCTTTGTTTTCTTTCATCGCTGTTTCCAAACGAGTTTTAGCGTCTCCGATATTTTTCTTCTGCTCGTCAGACAATTTTTCGTCGAGATCTTTCAACTGATTTTCAGTTGAATAGACC
>JAQIDA010000366.1 GCA_027858275.1 Candidatus Kapaibacterium sp.
ACTATTTCAATTCTCCTTATTTTGTCCTTTTTGTGAACCGAATTTTATCAAATGCAGTTTTTCGAAACGATTTTCTTCTCCCTTGATCAATCTCTTGATATTTGTCTTGTGAGTAAAAATGAGTAAAACCGCAACAGCGTAGAAAAAATAAATCAATATGTTATAGCCCGGTATATCAGCAGCAAAGAAATTGTATCGTATAAACATTGAAGTTGCAACAGTTACCGCTCCTGTCATTGATCCCAACGATATATATCCGGTAGAAAATACAGCTAAAAAGAATACTATCATACCTATACCAAAATCTAAAGGCGCGAGGGCGACCAGTAAGCCTACTGTCGTGTTGACACCCTTACCGCCCTTGAAACCTACAAAGACAGACCAAATATGACCAAATACGGCAAACAGACCTGCAACAAGTTTCAGGATAATAATTTTTTCGGCATGATTTGTCCCCGGAATTTGAATGTCTTGACCCAGCCAAGGCACAATAATCAGTATTGGAAATACCGCTTTTAGAATATCGAATAATTGTACGAAAACGCCCCATTTCCATCCGAGCAGGCGAAATGCGTTTGTACTTCCGGAGCTTTTGCTGCCTTTTTCTCTGATGTCAAATCCGAAGAAATTTTTACTGACAACTACTGCAGTCGGTATTGACCCGCAGAGATAGCTGAGAATCAGTATTGCAACAAGTGATAATGTATTTTCCATGAGCCTCTCGGTGTTTTGCTTTTAATTTAAAAATTGGTTGACGTATTACTGATATTCAAACAATATCCTAATAATGATTTCTACTACAACAATATAATATAAAGAATGACTGTCAAAAATAAAAGTTGTTTATTCGTATTTATTCGTATTTATTAATATGTTGGCAGACTTATTAAGGACTATTTTGAGTATATATCGGAAAAATGATAGAGCGATACAGCCGCAGCTGAAGCAACGTTCAAAGATTCTGCTTGTCCAATTCCCGGGATTCTAAATCTCCGATCGCTGAGTTCTGTTATCTTTTTTGAAATCCCTTGAGACTCATTTCCCAAGATTATACCAAATCTATCCGTCGGCTTACAATCTATAATGCTTTCGCTGTGGTCCAAAACAGCGGCGAATATCTCATGATCTTTCAATTCATTTTTTAGAAGATTCGGCAGATCATCAGTTCTGTGAATATTAGTTCTGAAAATTGATCCCATTGTGCTGCGTACAACTTTGGGATTGTATATATCTGCGCATTCAGAGTCCAAAATAATACTGTCGAATCCGAACCAATCTGCTGTACGAATGATCGTGCCGACATTACCCGGATCAGAAACTCCGTTCAATATGAGCATTCGATCAGAAATTACAAGCGGCTCATCATTAATTTTAACAGCGGCAATTATTCCCTGGGGCGTTTGAGTGTCGCTGATTTTGCGGATTTGAGCATCAGTAGCGGAATATACTGCCGAGCCGCTTGCGGAAAGCTTTCCCGCTAATTTACGAGCTTCATCCTCTGCCGAATCAGATATAACAATAAAATCAGTCTGCATATTACAAGACGGCAATTCCATGCACATTTTTATTCCTTCGACAAGGAACAAACCGGAACTTTTACGGCCTTTTTTTGTGCTTAGCGCTTTCAACAAATTGATAGTATTTTTCGAAATCTCCGTCATTTTCAACTCCGCCGTCTATTCATATCTAATGAACAAATATAAGGATTTCAACAATAGAGACAAGCACATCTTCTGACTTATCTAGTGGTCCCGACAAACAATGTTGTCAGTTTGACCATAATAATTGAGCAATTAAACTTGTTTTAAATATAATTATCCATATTGAATCGGATATTATTATGTTAATGAATAAAAAATTCATAATTTTGTTCGTCAATGTTTGTGGCAGTTTGTTACAAACAACAGTATAGTCGATTTGATTACAATTTTTGATTGAATAATTATGAAAATTGCAGTAACCGGAGGAGCGGGTTTTATCGCTTCTCACATTACGGATGCATATATCGACGCCGGCCACGAAGTAGTAATAATTGATAACCTTTCTACCGGCAAACGAGAAAACATCAATCCCAAAGCGAAATTTGTAGAAGCTGATCTGAACGACGATTCGATCAAAACACTTTTTGCCGAAGAAAAATTCGATATAGTGAATCATCACGCCGCTCAGATGAGCATAAGAATTTCCGTTGACGATCCTCGTTTTGACGCTAACAATAATATTCTCGGCGCCTTGAATTTGTTTGAAGCAGCCAAAGCTTCGAGTGTTAAAAAAATAATTTTTGCCTCAAGCGGCGGAGCAATTTACGGCGAACAAGACTATTTCCCGGCGGATGAAAAACACCCGACCAACCCTTGCTCTCCCTATGGAATCGCAAAATTAACAACCGAGAAATATTTGTTCTATTACAAAGAAGTGTTCGGTATTGATTATGTAGCACTCCGCTATGCCAATATTTACGGGCCTCGGCAGAACTCGATGGGAGAAGCCGGAGTTGTCGCTATTTTCGCCGATAAAATGTTTGCGGGAGAGCAAGCAATAATTAACGGAGACGGCACAAATTCACGTGATTATGTGTTTGTGGCTGACGTGGTCAAAGCCAACTTGTTGGCGCTCAATGACAAGGTCTCCGGGCATTTTAACGTTGGCACAAGCATTGAGCATGATGTTAATTTCATCTTCAAGACTCTGAAAGAATTAACCTCTGCCGACACAAAAGAAATTCACGCAGAAGGCAAAAAAGGCGAGCAGAAGCGCAGCGTATTATCCTACGAAAAATTTAAAACAGCTCACGCATGGCAGCCGACTGTAAATTTTGCGGACGGATTAAAAACTACGGTAGATTATTTTCGACAGAACAAGTTGAAATAAATTCGCTGTTTAATCGTAACTGCTTATGCTGCAAGTAGCTGAATGATATTTCAGGTATTTGTCGCAAATATTATGAAACTGTATCAGGGTAACATTACTTTTCACGACTACAAATAACTATTACGATAAAATCGGATGTTTTAAAGAAGTTGATATGAAACAAGACAAAGACAAAATACTGACAATTTCTAACCTCTTGAGTGTTTCTCGAGCCGTTATGGCATGGCCAATGGCCATTGCCGTACTCAACGAAGATGTTAAATGGATACTCATAATTTGTTTTGCAGCTGCTTTGACTGATATGTTAGACGGTTGGGCCGCTCGTAAATACAATCAAGTCACGGAATGGGGCAAAATATTCGATCCGGTCTCTGATAAAATTTTTATAATTACTTTTGTCGTCGTGTTGTTCTCAATGGGTAAGATTCCGATATGGTTTATCGCAATTGTCATCAGTCGTGATATTTTCATCCTCATCGGCGGATTGTATTTGACAAAGAAATTAGGCTATGTTATTTCGTCCGAAATGTCCGGAAAACTTGCCGTAACAATTTTGGCTTTTGAATTACTCGGACTTGCTTGCGGCGTTGAATTTGCCGCCGGACCGGGCTTATATATCGCAATAGCAGCCCTTCTTTTTTCATCAGCACATTACTTCGTAAAACTATACAAATTGCTGAAAGAAAGTCGCGCAAATGACATAGCAATCACGAATTGATATGTTATTGGCTATTATTCATTATGGCTGAATGATGTTACTAAATCTTAAAATTAATTTTTCTCTACTGATTAACACTGTGAGCAAATGGGATTTTTCAAAAATATTAAAAATAAAGTAGAATCAGTTGTCGATAAAACAAGCGATAAGCTGGGATTCAACAAACTTCAAAAAGGCTTGGAAAAAACCAGGAATTCATTTGTTGACCGTATTCAATCAGTCCTCGGCACAGGTCGAAAAATTGACAACGAGTTGCTCGATGAAATTGAAGAAATTCTGCTTACTGCCGATATTGGCATTAATACTACAGATCGTATAATAGAAGATTTGAGGGAGAGAGTCAAAAAAGACGGCATTGCTGATTCTGAAGACATTTACAGCTTGCTCAAAGACGAGATGAAGAAGATATTAATTGAGTCTCCTTCTGCAAACAATGACGCGACTTATGAAACAAACTCTGCCAATAAGCCTCATGTCATCATGGTTATCGGCGTAAACGGCGTAGGGAAAACAACTACAATCGGCAAGTTGGCGCACAACTATCACGAAGCAGGCAAAAAAGTCCTGATCGGTGCGGCTGACACATTCAGAGCCGCTGCCAACGAACAACTTGAAATCTGGGCTAAGCGTGCCGACGTTGATATAGTTCAACAACTGGCGGGCGCTGACCCTTCAGCAGTAGTATATGATACTTTGAAAGCAGCAGTTTCCAGAGATACCGACGTTGTAATAATTGATACAGCCGGAAGGCTTCATAATAAATCGAATTTAATGGCTGAGTTGTCAAAAATGAATCGAGTTATGAAGAAAATTAAAGATACTGCCCCCGATGAAGTATTTTTGGTACTCGACGCGACTACCGGTCAAAATGCGGTTCAGCAGGCAAAAGAGTTTATGAAAGTAGCAGATATTACCGGGATCATCCTTACAAAACTTGACGGTACAGCCAAAGGCGGAGTCGTTCTGCCGATAGCTTATGAATTGAAAATTCCCGTACGATATATCGGTGTCGGAGAGCAAATTAATGATCTTCAACAGTTTATCCCGATGAATTTCATCGACGCTCTGTTTGGAAATGATCGGGAAGAAAATACCGATAATATATAAATCGCATACACTTAGCAACTCTCTAATAAAACAATATGATACGGATATCAATTAAATCATAATGATATTCGTATTTTTATTAAATTTATTTCTTACAGTTACTCTAAATAGCCTCAAATCCGCATGTTATCAACATCTCCACACAGTTCTCCACATTCTTGGTTTGTTGTTATTGAAAACTTGTTCAGAAGAAAAAGTCGGATTTGATTTGGAATTAATTAAATTGTCGTATAAGAAAAATTAGGTTTTGGCAAAACAATAATTAATGAAATAAGTATAC
>JAQIDA010000005.1 GCA_027858275.1 Candidatus Kapaibacterium sp.
TGTCTATTAACTCTCACAGCACCCATCGATGTGCCCACCCAGATGTAATCGCCGTCAACAGCAAAAGCAGAGACATGACCTCCGTCCGTATACTGAGTCCACTCATCCTCAGCCTGCGCGGCAAGAGAGATAAAAATTAATGCTATGGCTGTGAAAAGAAAAAAGAATCGGGTTTTCATGATACTACTCGGATATATAAAATAGTATTTCTTTGCAACGATAATTCGAATAATCTAATATAGCAATAGTAATATGTAAATCAAAGTTATCGGATGAATATTTACTCGAAATTAAAGTCCTCTGCCCCTTTACTTATTCCTGTTTTTGAAATGTTTTGAATCTCCCCATTCATCATAACCAAGTGTTCTGCCTATTGAATGAACTCTTTTTTCCAAGTCTTCAATTGAGCTTTTGTCAGTTTCGTCGAGATAAGGCTTGCCCTCATATAATTGGTACTGCTTGCGAACGCTGAAAGGCGAGTGCTGAGGCATCAGCACATTTGCGCCGCAGAGGAGACCTTGCTCGCGTCCGTCGTCGTACATTGCCTGCAAAGCGGTGGTCGAAGCGATATTGACATCTTTGAGGACTATGCGACAAACAGCAATCATCTTAATACCAAGCTCAAATGTTTCCTGCTTTTTCGCCTGATACTCATCAAAGTATTTGCCCATTGGAGTATCTTTATGAACAATATACGGTCCCATTCCGATCATATCAATGTCCATATCTTTAAAAAACAGTACATCTTTAGCCAAATCTTCAATAGTTTGTTCGGGGAAGCCGATCATCACGCCCGTACCGACTTGAAACCCTAGATCTTTTAACATTTTCAAACAATTAACACGATTATGATAAGATTGTTCCACACTGTGTAATTTTTCGAACAGTTTTTCGTTGCTTGTCTCGATTCGAAGCAGGTATCTGTGGATGCCCGCATCAAACAATCTCTTGTAATTCTCATAAGTCTGTTCTCCGATACACAGAGTAATACCGAGTCCGTTTGGCAATTTATCCGATACAGTTGCTTTTTTTACAGCTTTGACAACATCAATGACAAAATCAATAAACTGCGGATCATCTCGGTCGCCGGATTGCATAACAAATGAGGCATATCCGTTTTCGACACTTTTTCGAGCTGCTGCCAATATTTCTTTCTTATCAAGCAAATAGCGATCTACATTTTTGTTGCTCTTTCTAATTCCGCAATAGTTGCAGTCACACTTGCATATATTGGAAAACTCAACGAGTCCGCGGAGGAATACTTTTTCCCCGCAATGTTCTTTCATTATCTCATAAGCGCGATTTCGGAGTAATGCAAAGTCAGGTTTGTTGTCAATTCTCAATAAATCGCAAATATCTTGATGAGATAATGTATCTTTTTCGAGTATTTCTTTTATTATCATAGAATTGTTTTGCTAAACGGAATATTATCATTTATTTTGTAACAATACTTGTAACAATACGTTGTTATAGAACAAATCGTGTTGAATTTAACGAACAGGTTTGGGAATAATGTATTATTTATTATATTTAAACTGAAGTAACTTGTAGTACCGGTATGGTATTTGATAGAATTATAGCGAGTAGAAGAAATATAACAGAATTTTTATAAATTTTTAAGGAGTATAATTGTGAAAAGAGCTTTCATCTTTTTCAATTTTCTAATCCTGACAGTTTTAACTCTGAGCTTGAGCTACAACACAGCAGTCGCCGCGCCTCCCGCGCCCGATTCTCTGTATGTGCCTCAGGTCCATTGCTCAGGTTCATCCGTAACTTATACGGTAGCATCAGTTTCCAGTGCGACATTTTACGCATGGGAAATATCGGGTGAAGGTTGGTCTCCGTCAAGCGCGACAACTACAAACCCCACAAACTATTTAGCAATCACTTCCGGTACCGGCGACGGTATGATAAGTGTCAGAGCAGGCGACGAAGAAGGTGTCAGTGATGCCGTAAGCTCTACTGTCACTCCTATCTTTGTTCCTGATGACCCAACATCTATTAACAAACCGGGGACACATTGCATTAATTCATCAAGAACTTATACAGTTGATCCGATACCACATGCCGAATACTATGAATGGATAGTTTCAGGTGAAGGTTGGAGCGGATCAAGTACAATGACATCCATAGAAGTTACTAACACTTCATCGACAGTTACCTGTTCTATTAGTGTAGCCGCTCACAGTTCATGCGGTTCAAGCACTACTTTTACTACAACTGTAGTTCCTGATGACCTTGTTCCTGCATCTCCTTCGGAACCGATGATTACTAATACTCATGCTATTGAGCATTGCGAAAATCTTGAACGCACATATTCTATCGATGCCCAAACCGGCACTGATGAATATTTGTGGTTAGTAACAGGCTCAGGCTGGTCAATTACGTCAACAAATAATACAACTGAAGTAGATATTATTTCAGGTACAAGCGACGGAACAATTACTGTCTTCGCTCTCAATGATTGCGGAGTCAGCTCAGCAACAAGCAAAACTGTTACTCCGGTTGATATTCCCGATCCTCTGTTGCCCGGAACTATCTCAGTTCCCGTTCAACATTGTAACGGAACTCCCGGATTATATTCAGTCGCTCCTGTCACAGGTGCCGAATGGTATAATTGGGAAGTCAGCGGTGCAGGCTGGTCAGTATCAACAAGCATTGACACATTGACTGCGATAATTGCCGGAACGGGCACGGGTACTATCACTGTTATAGCTGAAAATGCCTGCGGTACAAGTGCGCCTTCAACTATGACATATACACCTCAATTGTTTGACGCGACTCCCGGTCCGATTACTGAACCGGATTATCATTGCATACTTTCATCACAAACATATACTATTGATGAAGTTCCCGATGCAGACGGATACTTGTGGACAGTCACAGGTTCGGGCTGGATGATCACTTCTTCAAGTAACACTACGACATGTGTTCTTCAGTCAGGTATCGTTCCTGCTGAAATAACAGTAGCGACAGTTAACGATTGCGGCGCCGGCATTCCGAGAGTAATTGAAGTTACTCCGCTTGCAGCACCTGATATTCCTGCTAAAATTATTGCTCCGGCAATACATTGTGCAGGTACTTCAGCAACTTATACAGTTCCTGAAACTGATCGAGCGGAATCTTATGATTGGTTCGTTACAGGTTCGGCTTGGACAATTCAGCCGTCTTCAACAGACGAGGTTGTTATTACTTCCGGTCCGGGCTCAGCAACAATTACTTGTTATGCGATTAATACTTGCGGAACAAGCACTACTGTCAGTCTGGTAAAAGAACCGCTACATATTCCTGCGGCTCCCGGTAAAATTACTGCTCCTGATTACCATTGTATAGGATCTGAAGAAGTTTATGCAATCGTTCCTATTCCTGCGGCAACGTCTTATGAATGGACTGTAATCGGCAGCGGATGGACAGGCTCAAGCACAATATCCGAAATAACAATCGAAGCCGGTTCAGGTACAGGTATCATCACTGTAAGAGGCGTTAATTATTGCGGTTATGGTGACGAAAGAACTATCGAAGTAATTGCCGACGTTTTACCGGAAGAAATTGCCGAAATTGAAATCCCGACTAATCATTGTGTTGGTGTTTCCAAGCCTTACAGCGTTATGCCTGTAAAAGGTTCAGCAGCATATACATGGGAAATTGTCAGTGATGTCAGTGACGGAAAAGATCCATGGACAGGTAACAGTTCATCAAATTATATATACATAACTCCGGGACCCGGAAGTGCGACTATAACTTGTTACGCTACCAACAGATGCGGTTCAGGTGAAGCAGCAACAATTGTTCATAAAGCTTTGCAGGTTCCTGCTCAACCCGAAACAATTGTAAAACCTGCTATGCATTGCCCGACAGATATTAAAGAATACTCAGTTCCTGTAGTTGCAGGTGTTGATACTTATATCTGGGAAATAACAGGCAACGGTTGGAGCGGAGCAAGCGCTTCTGCTACTATAAGCATAACTGCAGGTAACGGACACGGTACTATTTCGGTCACACCGAAGAACGTTTGCGGTATGGGTAAAACCCGTATGATTAACGTAAACGCATCACCTGTAATCGAAGCTCCCGAAGCTATCACCGGCCCCGACTATCATTGTATGGGCTACTCCAAAGTCTATAGTGTCACTCCTGTCGAAAATGCGGTATCCTATGAATGGACTATCGAAGGTGAAGAGTGGGAAGGCACAAGTGAATCAACGACGATCACTATTACATCAGGTGATGACACAGGTAAGATCACATGCGCGGCCGTAAACAGCTGCGGTGCCGGCGATCCTATCAGCATTGAAGTTGCCCCCGAACTCATTCCTTCATCACAATTCCGCGTAAGTTCAGATACTGTTGAAGTAACTGACCAATTGACTGTGTCTTATCAAGGTTCTTCAGACGAAGCCGCGATATTTACATGGGACTTTGACGGCGGAACTGCTGAACCCGGAACGGGTATCGGACCGCACAATGTTTCTTGGACTACATTAGGACGCAAAACTATCACTCTGGAAGTAGAAGACAAAACTTGCGCTTCGCCACAGACAATGATTTCTGTCATAGTCGACAAACCGGGTGCTGTGGATGAATATCAAGAATTGTTTTATATAACAATTGCGCCGAATCCGAACAACGGTAACTTTAGATTAGATCTTGCTGAATTCCCTTATCCGGAAGTTGAAGTAAGTATCTATGATATGCTCGGCAAAGTTTATCACAATGTAAAATTGATGAATAACGGCAACGGAATCAGCAAAACATTCAATCTGAATCAGCTGACTTCAGGTGTCTACTTAATCAAATTGAGATTCAATAACGAAGAAATCGTCAGACAACTCAATCTTGTAAAATAAGATTCATCGCGACTTAATCAAAAAAGCAACTCTTCCATATCGGAAGAGTTGTTTTTTTTATGCGGAGTCTGCTTTATTCATGTCATATCAGATATATCGGTCGCTGAGCGGAGTCGAAGCGTCTTAATATACCAAAACACGACTCTGCACAGTGCTAAAGCACTGCGTTGCGAGCAGTATCCAATGAAGTCGCAGCAGGCAGCTTTAGCTGTCTGCAACAGGGGAGGGAAGGCTCCACTCAGCGAACTGTTTGTTATTCACCTAAGAGCGGCAAAGAACTTCCGTAGGGGCAAACCCTTGTGGTTGCCCGGCGAAATTTAAAGAAATCTGAATTATTACCTATTAATCAATATCCTATAAGAATAAACATCAGCCCCGACGACAACATTGCATAAATAAAAGCCGGAAAGAAGATTGTGATTGATGACAATCTCTTTTTGATTATAGCTTGATATTGAATGAATAGGTCTGCCTAAAAGATCACAGATAATTACTTGAGCATTTCTGCCATACAATTCGTCTGATCTGACTATAATACTGCCATTTGATGCACTCACTCTAATATAAGAAGCGTTCGTAGTTAAATCCTGAATACCGGTTTCCTTAACATCAAAAATGTGAATCATATTAGAATCGCTGATAAAAACATATTTGTCATTATTTGATACTTCTATCAAATCCAGTGAGTAATCATAACTTTTGGAAAATGATACATCCTGTATGCTAAGAATTTCAAAACTTGGTTTATATCTATTATTCACAATATAATGATCAGAATCTTTGAAAAATTCAAAATTATCGAAATTATTAGGGACCGTTTCATTACCAAAAATTAAACTTTCGGAATTTACATCACAAATTATTGTTTCAGTAGCCTCATAACTTTCTTTCATAACTCTCCCAATGTACCTATCGTCTTCTGAAAACTTTATGTAATTAGGTAGATGGTAATCACTAGTCTGTTCAATGTCAATATAATGTAATTGTTCAAAAGTTTTGGAATCGTAAACTAGAATATCGTTGTAATAAAACCAATAAGAGTCATGTTTAATATTTTGTTGCAAATCGAAAGCGAATGATTTCCCGTCATGAGACATTTGTATTGCTGACAACCACGGAAGCATCAAAGTGTCTAAATTCAAACTGTCTAATTTAAAATTCTCTGTAATATCATATTTAACAATTTCCGAAGTCATTTTAAACCCATTCTCTTTGCAACGCAAAATCGCGAACACTTGTTTAAAATCGAGAGAAAAAGTTACGCCTCTGTAAAACGGATTAAGCTCTGAAGCAGGAATTTTGAAATGCCCGGTCATTTTTTCCTTTTCTGTGTCCCAGAAATGAATATTGCCGAGCTTGTCATGTGTTGCCAGAGAGTCACCGTTAGCAGACATGTCCAAACTAACGATAGCAGTTATCGGAGGATCAAAAGTATTCTCGAATTTGGACACGACAGCGCCGAACTCGGTTGATACTTTATAGATGTTGTTGCCGGAGGAAACATATACATATTTTCCGTCATGCGAAAATTGGGCGTGAGTGATGTTCAAGCTGTCAGTGTCAATCTGCCACTTCAAGCTAAGATCAACATCGGATGAGGCGTTTGTCGCCGAAAAGACAAGTCCCGTTAACAGAAATAGCAGGAGCATTGTTTTATAAGTGACGACCCTTGAGAAAAAACGTAGGTTCATGATGATCCTTTGTGTTTATGTCTCTTCTACTTCTTAAATCCGGACAACTCATTCACAATTTTCACAGTTTCAAACAGATAATAATCTTTATTCAAATTGCCGAGCCATTCTTCTCTGAGAGCGGTTTTTGTTGTATCGCCTTCCATGGCAGCTACATCAAACGGGATCGAATATATTTCCATACCTAATGAGTCTTTGCCGATTATCTCAAATTTCTCAGCCGCTTTTTTGAATGCTTCCTTTTCATCAAAATATTTGCTTGAATTTAAAAACCTCATTGAATTATCACGAACTTTTTTCAGTCGTTTTGCGCTTTCGTCAATGAGGAGGAAAGTTGAATCGTTTGAAATTCTCGCAATATTATTATTTCTCAGTTCTGCCAAATGAAGATCCTTTCCCCATTTAGTATACATTGAAGAAGCTACCTCGTCCCAAGGCAAAGGTGAATCAGTTTCCTTTTCGCCGACGTCGATATATTTATAATAATCCGGCAAAATAATATCCGGCACAACTCCCTTGAGCTGTGTGGAACTGCCGTTAATTCTGTAGAATTTCTGTATAGTCATTTTGATCTGACCAAGAGGTTTCAAATCATCATCCTTCGGGTTAAGAACTCTGTCGAGATCGAAGAATCTTTGAACAGTTCCCTTGCCGAATGTTGACGGAGAACCAACAATAACGGCTCTGCCGTAATCCTGCATTGCCGCTGCGAAAATCTCTGATGCCGAAGCACTGTTGGAGTTAACCATAACCACAAGAGGCCCGTCATAAAGAATTGATGGATTGCGGTCACGAAGCACTTCAGTAGCACGGAATCGTGATTTGACCTGCACAATAGGACCCTGCTCAATGAAGAATCCCGCCATTTCGACAACGTCTTGCAAAGATCCGCCGCCGTTATTTCGCAAATCAAGGATCATTCGATCAACTTTTTGCTTTTTCAATTTAATAATTTCTTTTCTGATGTCTGAAGCGCATCTTCTGCCGCCGTTGTGTCTCATATCGAGATAGAATGACGGAAGCATGATATAGCCGACCTTAGAGCCGTCTTTGTTCTCGATTATCACTGACTTGGCGTAAGTCTCGGAGATATTGACAATATCGCGGATAATAGAAATCACTTTGACAGCGCCGTCTATTTTTTTGATAGTCAAGCGAACTTCAGTCCCCTTTTTTCCGCGAATCAATTGCACTGCTTTGTCAAGACGCATATCAACCACGTCAACAGGATCTTCGTCACCCTGAGCGACTTTGAGAATTTTATCTTTTGCCTTCAGCTCGCCCTGCTTCCAAGACGGGCTTCCGGGCATTATTTTGCTGACGGTAATATATTCGTCTCGTTGCTGCAAAACTGCTCCGATGCCTTCCAACTGTCCGGACATGCGAATATCGAAGTCCTCTTTGTCTTTTGGCGGGAAGTATTCCGTATGCGAATCATATATAGTTGTCAAAGCGTTAATATAAGTTGAGAATCTGTCCGCAAGATCATATTTATTAAGTCTGTGGAACCAATCTTCATATCTTTTTCTGACTTTTTCGCGACTCTCTTCTTCCAATTCATCGAAAGTTTTGACCGTTACGGAAGTATCTTTGTCCTCTTCGGCTTTTTCCTGTATTTCAATTTGGTTGGCAATTCGAGCGAGTATTTCCAACTTCAAGGCTTTTCGCCAGATTTCTTTTAGCTCAGTCTCGTCCGCTGCGAAATCTCTTTTTTCAGGGTCAGTTTCGTAAGTCTCATCTTTTTTGTAATCGAAAGGATCGTCAAGCAAATCTTCGTAAAAGTTTTCGGCTTCTTTTGTTCGCGATTCCAATATCTCTACGGACATCTGAAAAAAGTTCATCGTTCCGCGCATGTATTCATCATCAAGCAGGTTGCGATATTGATTCATAGTTGTAATATCCTCCTTCAGCAGAAAGCGCTTACTGTAGTCAATCCGCTCTAAATACAAGTCGAAGAAAGCATTAGAAATACTGTCGTTCATATCAATCGGCGCATAATGAACTTCGCCGGAAGATTGATGAATCAGATTAGATATTATATGATTTTTCTTGTCAATATTACTGTCGGAGAGTGAACACAGGAGAAAGAAAATCGCGATAAGCGATGTTATAATCAATGCTTTAAATTTCATAATAAATTGCCGTATATTTTGCATAATTTCGAATTCAGTTTTTTGTCATTTACTAATGAATAAAGACTCAAATAACGGTAAAATAGTGCCTCGAAGCGGAAAATAATCAGTATTGGAGAACTGTTTCAAATCAGTAAAGACTATCGAAACAAAATTCTACATGACTGTATTCGACACTCTATATAAATTTTATCCTGACGTTGACGGTCGAAGAACGCCCCTTATCATCCGTACAAGTGATTTTAATTTTACTGTATTGCGGCTTGAAGAAAATCTTTTCTTCAGGTTTGCACTCGGCATAGAATTTATTGTTGATATACCAATAATGTCTGTTGGCACCCTGACAGGGAGCAGCTTGCAACAAAATCTCACGGTCGTTGCTGTCGTCGATCAGATAATCATAATCAGGGGAGGGGGATATGATCCTCGGGCTGTCGTCAGACTTTATCGCCGTGCACTTCGGATTGTGTAAAGGAGCTTGCTTAAAACTGATTTCATTGTTCAGAAACCACAGCGTCAAAGCGGGCTCATATACAGGATAATCAACTTTAATATAGCCTAAGTCAGGCAGACATTCCGGACAGTATTGAATTGTGCTGTCTTCATTCACATATAATTTCTGATAGAGATCACAGACTTTATTCGACGATTTGTTTTCGATATAAAAATCAGTCGTGAGTTTATCACATTTATTGGAGGGCAGCATTCCCGTCTCAGCACAAACCTCACGCTCGCCGGCGTACTCGGGATAGTGGAAATACTTGTTTTCCGGATCATAATCAATTGCGTTAAACAATCGGAACAGCAGAGGAACGGCAACCTGCGCGCCCGACAAATAAGGTGAGCCCTCGGCATTGAAATTCCCCATCCATACACCAATTGTATAATCAGGATTATATCCGATTGCCCAAGCGTCTCGTCGCCCGTATGAAGTCCCGGTTTTCCACGAAATCAGAGGCAGATTGGACAGAGCAACAAGATCAGCCGAAAAGTCGGGCCGGTCGTTACTGCTGAGAATTTGAGATGTGATATATACGGCATCTTCAGAAAAAATTCTGATACCGTTACTGTCCGCCGCCCGATCTGATCTATACCTCAGACTATATAATTTGCCGGCACGTGCCATTACGCTGTACAAGCGAACTAATTCCTCCAATGTCGCGCCGCATCCGCCCAGAATCAACGACAGTCCCATATCTTTGCTGCGTTTACTGATGTCGCCAAATCCGCTTTGCTCCAGAATACTTGTGTAATTCCCGATGCCGACTTTATGCAACAGTTTCACGGCAGGAATATTCAAAGACTGCTTCAAGGCATATTCCGCCGTAACGGAGCCCTTAAATTTCGAGTCATAATTCTCAGGTGAATATCCGCTGAAATCAGTAGGGATATCAGATATACGGGACTTCGGCGTGATCAGTCCAAGATCAATCGCATAAGCGAACAGGGGAGCTTTAAGCGTCGAACCGGGTGAGCGCAGGGATTGCACTCCGTCGACCTGCCCCAAAGCATAAGAATCATTGAAATCCGCTGAGCCGCAATAAGCCTTGACCGATGAAGTTTTATTGTCTATAACCAGAATCGCGCCGTTGCTGATTCCTCGAAATTTCATACTGTTTACATGAGCCCGCAAATGCTTCTCCGCAGTCAATTGAATTGACTCGTCGAGGCAGAGTTGAATAATATCATCTTTGCTTTTCGACTTGATAAAACGACAAAGATGCGGCGCTGAACTCGGGATCGTATGCCTGAAAGCATTGATCGCTTCATCGTCGGCATCACTCAGCAAAATCTTAGGGAATGTTTTATTCTTTTTGAAATAATTAATCAAACTTGTTCGTGCCGCTTTGGCATTCATCGGGTTTTTATCCGGACGCAATTTATTCGGATCGTTCGGAATTACCGAAAGCAGTATACACTGTGCCAAACTCAGCTTGTCCGGCGGGCGATTGAAGTAGATATAAGCCGCTGATTTCACGCCCTCAATATTTCCGCCGTAAGGCAGCAGACTTAAGTAGAGCTCCAAAATCTCATCTTTGGAATTATGCAGTTCCAATTGAAACGCCCGCAACATCTCTCGAAATTTATTAAAATAAGTTCTTTTCGCCGGCTCCGACAGCCTGACCGTTTGCATCGTAATAGTAGAGGCTCCGGATACTCTTTTACCGCTCGTGATATTAGAAAAAAACGCTCTGATTATCGAAATTGGATTCACTCCCGGATGATAATAAAACCATTTATCCTCTTTTTCGATCAATGACTTTTTTAAGTCCGCAGTTACTTCGTCAATTTTTGTTCGCATTCTCCACTTCTCATCCGAAGTCAGATAGGCGGAAAGCAGATTGCCTTTAGCCGAATAAACAGATTGCGAATATTCCGGGGCTTTGGGCAAAGGGAACAATGAATCGCAAATAAATATCGACACGATAAGAATCACTATCGCGCCGATACTTTTTTTAAGAGTTGTATTTTTTAGTTTTAGTTTCATTGTCCCTTTATATTCAAGCCGTATCTTCTTAAAACTCTCCTCCTGTCCTAGGAGGAGTACCCGAAGGGGGAGGTGGTTCTCCTCTTCCGCCTTCAAGAAACTCGCACCCAAAGCAAAGAAACTTTGGACAAGTGCGGAGCAGGCGACCGCTGGTCAAATCTTCATTAAAGGTTCAGCCAACATTCCTCACTCCAACTCAAAAATCGTAATCTCCGGACGGACATTGAACCTTACCTGCCACAGATGCCCCAAAGCACGATTGACATATAAAATTCTTCCGTCTTCCAAATCAATTTTCCCGGCTGAATACTTCTCGTTTCTTACCGGTAAGATCGGGGGATTCAAAAACGGGGGCTTGCATTGTCCGCCGTGAGTATGCCCGGCTAAAATCCATCCTTTGTAATTATCCCATACATTTATATCGCAGGCATCGGGATTGTGACAAAGCAGAACGTTCGCTTTGTTTTCGTCATAATTACTGAGTGCAAGAGCCGGATCCATTTTTTTTGCCCAATAATCATCAACACCTATAAAGTTCAAACCGTGCATTTCCGCTTGCTCATTCCTTAATATCGGTATTCCCGCGTCTGTCATAAGCTTTGTGACTTGTTCTGCGACTTCATCTTGCGACCAATTACGACCGTAGTCGTGGTTGCCTAGAATTCCGATTGTTCCCAATTTCCCTTTAACCGCATATTTCAAAACTTCTTTGAGCTGATCAAACTGTTTCTCATTTTCGTAACTAATATAGTCTCCTGTATAGACCACAAAGTCCGGTTTCAATTTCTGAGCCTGAATAAAAGCATTAATAATAAATTTATAATCGAATCGGTTCCCGACATGAATGTCACTGATCTGCATCATGGTTTTCCCCGCAAGCTTCAGCGGCAAATTCTTAATCGGCATTTTCACGTGAACGAACTCAAGCCAAAAGGGTTCAACTTGCCAAGCATATATACCGATTGCAATTCCAATGCCCGATAATCCAATGATTCCATTCAAGAAATCCCGTCTGTTCATTAAAACTCCCAATAGTAAAAAATAAGTATCTTTTAAAACTCCCCTTCTAAAACAGGAGGGGAGTTTTAAAGCTTATTCACCAATCCAACACTTGCCGCCGCCGTGAACCGATCTGAATTCATTATCATACATAGCATCCGCGGAAATCGGCGGAAGATAGAAAACACCTTGATTCACTGCGCGAAGCAGATAGGAATAACTGCGCTCAGCCGAAGCGGATAATTTTCCGAACAGAATCAATCTGTCGTCTCGGATGTCCATATGATCCGGTTTGAAAGTTGACATATTATTGTTGGTTCCGAGTCTGTTATTATCACTTAGCCGCGGATTCTCGATCTCGAATCCGGCAGGAATCAAGTCGTTAATCGCGATATTATCCGCCGAGCGATTGCGACCGGTCAGAGTGATTTCACAGACAACCAACTGCCCCTGTGCGAACTTGTTATTAGTGATTTTCTTTCCCGAGGCATAATCATAGAAAATGCGCCGGACTTTCATTTCATTATCAATTTCCTTGATTTTTCCGTCATATTTCAGACCCTCACGACTCCAAAAATAATAAACTTCGCCTTTGCCTGAAGCTTTCAGCTTGATTTTAGCATCGCTGTTCAATTTCTTATCTTTGAGCGAAAGAGTCTTACCGCTGAAAGTTCCGATTTTCTTGCCGTCGGCATATATTCCTACTTTTGTTGTGCTGTTGTCCAAATTCTTTGCCGCTTTGCCGAGCGCGAGGAACACAAAAGAACGCTCCTGAGTGGAGTACATCTTGCCTGCGTTTTTCGTCAAATACCTGATGATATGGGGAATCTGAACATTGGACGGCTCAACTTCGAGCAGGACGTTGAGCATAATCGCATTAGCTCTGATTTCCGAATCGAAGCTGCCTCCCGTCAATCGCTTACTGCGTTCGGGTTTAAAAGATTTCGGCAATATATCATAATAAGCGTTCCACTTGCCGGCCAGAGCGTAAGCCCCTGCCAATAAATATTTGGAATCGCCCGGCAGAAGATTGGGGCGCGCCTTATAATAATTCATCGTCGAAATATCCGCTTTGCCCGCCAGAGCCAGCACATAGAGAGAATAAATAATCTCTTTTTTTGCGATTTTTGTAATTGTCAAATTGCCGCCTCTATACCAATTGTAGTTGTATAGACTCTTATCCTTAGCTTTTTGAGCGAGGAACTTCAGCAAATCTTTCTTAACGGTTTTCGAAACGGAATAGCCTGCCTTTGAAGCCTCAGTCAGGAAATGAGCCGCGTAAACACTGCCCCACCAACTGTGATAGCTCCCGCCCTGCCAATATGACATCGCGCCGTCGTACATTTGCATTGACTCAATTTTGCGTATTCCCTCTTTGATATAATAAGCAGGATTGCGGCGTCTGTATAAATCTGAAGCAACCGCTTTTGCCAAATCACCGAAATAGAGCTGCGGGAACAGCTTTGAAACAGTCTGCTCGATACATCCGTGAGGATATCCCACGAGATATTTCAGATGTTTCGCGAATTTCACGGCAGGAAATCGACTGATCGTCAAATTAGTATGCTGTGTCTTTTTGATGAAACCGTCCGGAATTTCCAATGTTTTTGTATTGCCGGATTTGATTGATCCCGCACCGGTTTCCGAAATTAGCGGAGAATTCGGGCGAATGCCTATATCAATTTTTTCTTTGACTTTTGCCGCGCCGGATGTTTTTATATTTATCACGGCATTGCCGATATTTTCGGCTTTGATCGCGAACGTCGTTTTTGCCGATCCGTTCGGGGCGATTGTGATTGACTGTGTTTTTTTGCTCGTAACTTTGAGCGGTCCTTCAACGCTGAGGTTGATTTTGATTTTCTTCGATTTAGACGTAGTGTTCATTGCCGTCACGGGCATAATCAGAGAGTCGCCCTTAGTCATAAATCTCGGGATTTGCGGCGCGAGAATAATATCATCCGCCACTTTCATATACTTATCCGCTGATCCGAAACGTGAACCTGAAACGGCAACCGCCATAATGCGAGCCTCCCCGTTGAACTGCGGAACAGTTACGGGTACAGTCACTTTTCCTTTGGAATCAGTCTTGAGAATACCGCTCCAAAATGCGAATAATTTGAATCTCTTTCCGGCAAACGGATTTGTGCGTTTCTTTAATTCCGACTTCATTTTGCCGTAGCCGCCGCCGGGAGCGGAACTCGCCAAACGAATTTCCGGAAGAAGCATCTTATAAATATCATAACTGATTACACCGAGTGCACGTTTAGCGTACATATATTCATAAGGATCGGGAGTAGGGAAATTCTTGATTTGCAAAATCCCTTCATCGACCACAGCGAGAGTTACGTTTATGTTTTTTTCGGGCAGTGAAGTCAATGTGATATTAACTTTTCTGTTCGGTTTGATCTTTTTTGGTGCTTTAATTGTCAGCGGCAAAATATTAGATTTTTTCTCAACTTTTATGGAGGCGTAACCGTGTCCCACGAGGAAAGGCACATTACGATTGACAGAATGCTTCTTGAACAAAGTCGCGCTGATATAGACATTCGGCATGAACTCGTCCTTGATCTCCAATTCAATTTCAGCCGATCTGCTTTTGTCAATATCAATATATCGATAGTCGAAAGTTCCCATGCGCTCGGTCGTGACTAACAATTTCCCGGCGAAAGGGCAGGTGAACAGGATTTTAGCTTTTTCGCCCGGCTCGTAAGATTTCTTGTCAGTGACAATCTCAACGCGTCCTTCTTTATCGGTCTCAAAGGAAGCCGCCGCTCCGGATGACCAACTATAAGCATAGAAATCAACAAATTGGAAATCTTTCTCGCCTTGTTTGTATATCTTCAATTTATACATTCCGGATCGAGAAACTCGCACCGAAATATCCGCAGGCTTGCTGCCGAAAGTCATTTTTCTGTCCCAAACCGGAACTTCTTTGCGTTCCGAGGCATAGTAATAGTGACTGCCCCATCTGTTTTTGATCACAGTCTTCCATTCCATTCGAACAAGCTCAACTTTAGCTTTGAAGTTCTTAATCGCATGATCTTTATGATTAACGGCAACCGCTTTGAACTTGATATATTCGTCAGTTCCGTGATAGTAACCGGGTGATTTGATTCCGACAAAATGCTTCTTGCTGAATATTTGGAATTCGTTGACTCTGTTGACAGGTCTCCCGGTCGGGCCGAACACTGATATGAAACTGAGGCATTTGATTATTCCGCCGCTTTTCAAGTCAGCGGGGAGAATAAATTTCAGATCGCTCTTGCCGTCTTTATCCAACTTGCCGTTCATCATCTGATTGTCTTTTCGACTGTCTTTTATTGATGAATTTGAGAAATCGAATTTTTCAAATTTCTTGCTGCGGAAAGGACTGTGTCGATAATGAATATCCGCCGTATATTTCAAATTCGCTGCTTTCGCTCCGAACAAATATTCGGCAAAGATATTTGTTTTCGCTGTTTCGCCGCTGAAATAAGATTCTTTGGAATTCTTGAGAATTACGCGAATTTTGTCCGGCACAAAGTCCTCGACATTGAATCGATATGTACCTATCAGCTTGTCGCTGCCGTTATATAGGTAAAATCCGTATTCTCCGGTCATGGCGTATGTCGGGAAGCTAACAGCGAGATCAATCATGCCTTCGGCATTGAGCTTCAATTTATACTCCTCGTAGATATTACCGCGAGGAGTCAGAACTTTGGCGATAATCGGCATATCTTTGACGATCCCGAGTTGCTCGTTACGCAAAATTGCCGCTATATGCGCGGTTTCGCCCGGACGATAAAGATTTCTGTCCGAGTAAATAAACGCTTTTATATCACCGTAGAAAGTATATTTACCGCCCACATCATAGCGAGAAGTTTCAATAATAGTTTCTTTCAGATCAACATAATTGAAATCTTCTCCCTTTTCGACCAGAATCATCCGCGGAGTGAATTCCTTGAAAACTTTCGCGGTTTCATTGAATTTTACAACGCCGTCTTCGCCGCTTGTGCCGGACAGAATCGTCTGATTATTATTCGATATAATTTTGACTTTCGCGCCGCTTATGTTAGATGCGTGTTCAATAGAATTAACAAAGACAGTGAAATCATTATCCCCTTTTTTGGCAATCACAGCCAAATCAGACAGCACAATAATCTTAGAATCACTGATCCAGCGGTCTTCCTCGGAACTGACTTTGATTATATAAACGCCCTTAGATTTTTCTTTCAGCAGTGAATCCGGATTGACATAAAAATATTCTGACCAATTTTTGCCGTTGTTGATTTTTCGTTTTCCGCGATATATCTCTTTGCCGTAGTTAGATGCGTAATAGCTTGTCCCGTAATAATTATTCTCGTTATAATACATCGAGTTGTTGCTTGTTGTGAAAAACAGGAGGTTGTTTTTAAAGATACGCTGTAAAACAATTTCCGCCTCGCCGATATTCACGGTATTAACCTTTAGATTGCGCTGCCCGCCGAGCATCATATATTTCCCTTTCCCGTCGGCGAAACGTATCGACGGATTCAGATCAACGAGTGAAACAATTTGCTCGAAATCGTCTTCTAGTTCACCGCCGAATAAGCCCGGCATCCCCTTTTTTACTTTGACTTCAATTTCTTTGGTTCCTGTGAAATCGCCCGTAATCCTGATTGAATTATCTGTTGCCGTAAAATTCAGATCTTTCCCTGCGGAAAGTTTGATATATTTCTTTAGCTTTTTCTCATCAACAGTTTGAGTCACTCTGATATTTATCCAGCCGCTAAGACCGTCGTGACCTGCAGCGATACCGGTTATTGCAAGTTTAGCGAGTGGAGGGAGCTTGTAATCAAATTCCATATCGTCTTCCAAAGGATTTCCTGCATAGACACACTTCATCCCTTTTTTTACGATCAGCTTCAGCGATTGAGTATCTTCGGTTTGTCTCAGATTCCCGAGATTAACAGCGATCAGATTAGATTTATCCTTGCTGACAATTTTGTATCCGCTTGTTTTTTCACCGTTAATTCCGATGAACAAATAATCTTTGAGCATTCCGGGCGAAACAGGATAATTAAATTTTATATTGGCCTGAATGCTGACCGTGTATGATTTGCCGGCAATTCCTGTCCAGAAGAACTCAACTTGTTCAACTTCAAAATCAGCTGTTTTGAACGATTGTGTTTCGAAATCAGAGGAAAGTTCGGAATTATAAAGCACTTTGTCACTGACTTTGACTGTATACTCCCTCATAGGCTCAAGTTTGTGATCGGGAGAAAATACGAGAGTATTAGCGGAAGTCCATTTATACATTCCTGAGATTTGAGGCTCAAATTGTAAGAATTCACCTTTGATCCATTCACCCTGCTGATCAGTCGGTGCCAGATCTTTAGAGAATTTGATTTCCACGGCACTGATATTATTCAGCTCCCCGCTAGTATTAATTTCCTCTATGCTTACCTGATTGCCGCCGAGGCAACTCGTAATAAAAACTGACAATAAAATAAGCGCGACAGCTCTAAATTCTCTCACGGCAAACTCCTCAAAAATATAATTTCAGTTGATTTACAGAATAATGCAACAATATAAGAAAAAATGGGAGTTCTTCATAAAAAAACGGGCAATAATTTTCATCCGCCCTGAAAGGGCAGTTTGATTTTGTCCGGGGTATCGCATCTGGACCTTGCTTAAGTAAAGTTCACTGAGCGGAGTCGAAGTGTCTTATGTCGTCTCCACTCTTTTTCGAACGTCGAAGACACTTCGACTCCGCTCAGTGACCGAAAAAGGCTTAAGCCAACGGCATTGGGGCAACGCCACGGGTCGAGACAACAGGTGATTCGCGCCCTGAAAGGGCAGCTTAATCTTTTTACAGACAAAAAAAATACTCGCCGGATTATCTCCGACGAGTATTCATAATCAGTCTGACCAAATTTCCGATGCCGACTTTAGCTGCCGAATCTACCGTCAGATTCGGCTACATTGAAATTCTTGGCTTTGTTTTCCAACCATCCGATACGTTCAACTTTGCGACAGTCAATGTTCGGTATATACGGTTTGATGTCGATTAGGGGAGTGCCGTCTATGATGTCCATATCTTCAATATTAAGAATCCCGACTTTTATATCAATCAATCTGACAATCGACAGCCCGATTTGATTTGGTCGCCGTGGAGACCGCACTGCAAAGACCCCGTGTTTTTTATCGTCAAGAAAAGGCTTACACAACAAATCACAGCCTTCGGACAGATGAAATTGATAAATTAAAAAGATATGCGAAAACTCGTCAAGATCGCGCAGACCGTCGATATATTCAGGAAATATCTCAATATGACCTTTGATTCCCTTGCCTCCTGAAGTTTGGATCGGCATATTCTCTTTTTGAGTAAAAGGACTGTGGATTAGACCTATGGGATTAAATATTATTGACATACTGCTGACTCCGCGATTTGGTTGATTGTCCTTGCCGGTTTAAATTAAGAAATATTCGGCAATAAACAACTCCAAACAGATTGTGTATTCATTGTGTAAATCAATCTTATAAATGTTGAAAACCTCATGCGGAAAATTACTATTTTTGCATATTGAAATAATAGATTTTGGAACTTCACGAGTTTATCAAATATGCCTGATTTTGTACATCTTCACAACCATACTCATTATTCACTTTTGGATGCCGCGACAACGCCGCAGGAATTGGTCGACGCTGCTGTCGCCGACGGCCAAAAAGCAATTGCAATTACTGATCACGGAGTTATGTTCGGTTGCTACGAATTCTATAAAGTCGCGAAAAAAGCAGGAATCAAACCGATTATTGGTTTTGAGGCATATCTTGCCGCAGGCTCTCGTTTTGACAAGCCGTCGCGAAAAGCCAAAGAAAAAAATTATTATCATCTGGTGCTTCTCGCTAAAAATCAGCAGGGCTATCACAATCTGATGAAACTGTCGTCACTCGGTCACACCGAAGGCTTCCATTATAAACCGCGTATAGACAAAGAATTGCTCGAAAAGTACAGCGAAGGATTAATCGTATTGTCCGCCTGTATTGCCGGAGTTGTCAACGCACATCTGATCAACGGTGACTACGAGGAAGCCAAAAAAGAAGCTAAGTATTTCAAAGATCTGTTCGGAGATGATTTCTATATAGAATTGCAGAACCACAGCTTGATCGATGACCAGATTATTTTGCGGGATGCCCCGCGTATTGCTCAAGAACTTGATATAAAAGTTGTGGCGACAAATGATATTCATTATTTGAAAAAAGAACATGCAATAGCTCATAATGTTCATCTGTTGATAAGAGATTCCACTTCAGCGAACTCAGGAACAATCGATATACAAAAATTGAAATATCGCACCCCTGAAATGTATTTTAAAACCGCAAAACAAATGGCGGAACTCTTCAAAGATACTCCCGAAGCATTGTCTAATACCCTCGAAATTGCCGACAAATGCAATATGGAAATTGATACAACTTTGCAAATGCCGGTTTTCCCGATTCCGCCGGAATCTAAATCCGAGACACTTGCCGACTATCTTGAAGAGCTTACTTATAAAGGGCTTAAAGAACGTTACGACGAGATTACTCCTGAAATTAAAGAACGAGCCGAATATGAGCTTAGAGTTATCAATGACATGGGCTTCCCGGGATATTTCCTAATTGTGGAAGATTTCATTCGGGCTGCTGTTGAACTTGGTGTCCGAGTTGGTCCGGGTCGCGGTTCTGCCGCCGGTAGTCTTGTTGCTTTTGCTCTGAAAATCACCAATGTCGATCCGCTGGAATACGATCTGCTGTTCGAACGTTTCTTGAATCCCGAACGCGTAAACATGCCTGATATTGATATTGATTTTGCAGACGACAAGCGCGATATAGTGATCCAATATGTGAAACAGAAATATGGTGAAGAAGCTGTTTCGATGATTATCACTTTCGGTAAATTGTCTACCAAAGCAGTGCTAAAAGATGTCGGACGAGTGATCGGCATTCCGCACGGCGACATCAATGCTATAAATCGTGATATTCCCTCAAACGGCGGAAAAGTTACTCCTTTGAAGAAGGCAATTAATTTGCCTGAGCTGGCTGACTTGAAAAACAGTCATGATCCAAAAATCCGTGAGTTGATTGATTATTCATTGATTCTCGAAGGGAAATATCGCAATTGCTCAACTCACGCCTGTGGAGTTGTTATCGCTCCGGGACCGATCAGTGATTTTGTCCCTTTGTACAAGTCTGCCAAAACCAAAGACGCCGGAGTTGATGTTGTATCTCAGTATAATATGGCAAACATTGAGGACGCCGGCCTGCTGAAAATGGATTTTCTCGGGCTTCGCACTCTGTCTATCATAGAGAACACACTGACTATGATCTATGATAATTACGGCAAAAAAATTGATATAGATAATCCGGAAGACCTCAGCCTTCACGATCAAGCGACCTATGACCTTCTGTCAAACGGTGACACACAGGCTGTGTTCCAGTTTGAATCTCAGGGAATGCAGGAATATTTGAAACAATTGAAACCGCAAAATCTTGAAGAGCTGACTGCCATGAATGCCCTCTATCGTCCGGGACCGATGGGCAATATCCCCGAATTTATCGACAGAAAACATGGCCGAAAACCTATTGAATACCTTGCTCCGATAATGGAAAAGTCCTTGAAAAATACTTACGGAATCATCGTGTATCAGGAACAGGTTATGCAATTGGCAAGGGATATCGGAGGATTCTCGCTCGGCGGAGCCGATCTTTTGCGCCGTGCTATGGGTAAAAAGAAAAAAGATGTGATGGCTGCCCAAAAGCCTAAATTTCTCGTAGGAGCAGCGGAGCATAATATTTCTGAAAAAATCGCGATTGAGATATTCGAATTGATAGAAAAATTTGCTGAGTACGGTTTCAATAAATCCCATTCTTTGGCATATTCATATCTCGCCTATCAGACTGCATGGCTAAAAACGCACTATCCTGCTGAATTCCTTGCCGCCAACATGACAGCTGAACAAAATGATCAGGACAAGGTTGTAAAACTAATAGAAGAAGCCGCCAAATTTGATTTGGAAGTAGTCCCTCCGGACGTTAACAAATCTTTTGCCGGAGCCCACGCTCACGGTAATAAAATCTTCTTTGGCTTAGCTGCCATCAGAAATGTCGGGACCGGAGCTGTAGACGGAATGATTGAAGTACGCAAGGACAAGCCGTTTACTTCCTTCTTTGATTTTGTGTCGCGAGCCGATACCAAACTCATTAATCGCCGTGCGCTTGAAGCTTTGGTGTGCGCAGGTGCTTTCTCCGGATTTGAGGACAACAATCGAGCCGCTCAATTCGAAGCAATTGATTCAGCTTTGGAATATTCAAAATCATTACACAATTCTAAAAATGAAGATACGGATTCACTTTTTGGAGAATCTGCCGAAGCCGCGCCCATAGAGCCGAAGCTGGAGAATATACCTGATTGGACTGAAAGGGAACGTCTCACAAAAGAGAAAGAAGTGCTTAGTTTCTATATCAGCGGCAATCCGATGGAAAGATTCCGACCATATATTGATTCATTCGGCAATCTGAAATTGGATGATTTCAACAGTAAAATGCTCGGCAATTCAGCCATTATTTGCGGCATGATAACACATATACGCACTCAGTTTGACAATAAGGGAAATAAGATTGCGTTCGCCACTGTCGAAGATTTCAACGGTAAAGGCCGGTGTATCCTTTGGAGTCAATCATATAAAAAATTCGGGCATCTACTCGAAGAGGATAAAGTCGTCGTCGTTGAGGGCAAATCAAAATTTGAAAACGAGGAAATTACTTTATATGCTGATAAAATCACAATTGTCGAAGATTACGTTCGAGAGCATGCCACAGGCTACAGCATAAGAATCAATCTGGAAGAAATCAATTTGACGAAAATCAATAATTTCAACACAATTTGTAACGACGCTTCCGCCGTCAGCAAAATTACATTCACTTTATACGATAAAAAGGAAAAATATATGAGGCGATTGTTTGCCAGAGAA
>JAQIDA010000012.1 GCA_027858275.1 Candidatus Kapaibacterium sp.
TAGCGAACAACAAACCTAATATAGATTTTCTGTTGTTGTTTATTTTCAGAAAAATTCTGTAATCATTTGAATCAAAAAGCATAAATAAGCAGCCTTGTGTTAGTTGTCATTTGAAGTTCCGTGCAGATAAAAAAAACACCCTGTTTTCTAAGCGTCAGGACAAGTATTATTTGAGATAAAACATATTATTTCAGACGTTTATTTGATCTCCCCCTGTCGCAAAAATAGCAAAAAAACAGGGGCATATCAAATACAAAAAAATAATATACTGAAAATATATTGATATTTGAATTGTTATATTCAAAATGTTGTTGTAATTTTGTTTTTTTGTAAATAGCATGAATGGTTTTGAATTAAAAAAATAGATAAAATAGGTTTGATTTAACAATAATTATTAACGGAGTTTTTTTATGTCTAAAAATAAAAAAAACAAAGGCGCGCCAAAGTATGTTTATACTTTTGGCGGCGGAAAAGCTGAAGGCAAAGCAGACATGAAAAATCTGCTCGGCGGAAAAGGTGCTAACTTGGCTGAAATGGTTAACTTAGGAATGCCTGTCCCCGGCGGTTTTACACTTACTACGGAATTATGTACTGCATACTATGACAACAACGAAAAATACCCCGAATCAGTATATCCTGAAGTAGATTGGGCATTGCCTATTCTCGAAGCAGAAATGGGAATGAAATTCGGCGATCCCGATGACCCGCTACTCGTATCAGTTCGTTCAGGTGCGCGCGCTTCAATGCCGGGCATGATGGACACAGTGTTGAATCTCGGTTTGAATGATATTACAATCCAGGGCTTGATCAAAAAATCAGGTAACCCTCGTTTTGCTTATGATTCATATCGTCGTTTCGTTTCTATGTACGGTGACGTTGTTCTCGACATGAAACCACATACAAAAGATGATCACGATCCGTTCGAATTAATTCTTGAAGCAAAAAAAGAAGCTCGCGGTGTATCTCTTGACGTAGATCTCACAGCTGAAGATTTGAAAGAACTCGTATCTGAATACAAAGCAGCAATTAAAGAAATCAAAGGCATCGACTTCCCCGAAGATCCTATTAAACAGCTCTGGGGAGCTATCGACGCAGTTTTCGGTTCATGGAACAACAGCAGAGCCATCGTTTACAGAAAACTCAACAACATTCCCGCAGAATGGGGAACAGCAGTAAACGTTCAGGCTATGGTTTATGGTAACATGGGCGACGATTCAGGTACAGGCGTTGCATTCACACGCGACGCAGCTTCAGGCGCAAACTACTTCTATGGTGAGTTCCTTATGAACGCACAGGGCGAAGACGTTGTTGCCGGTATCCGCACACCTCTTCCTATCACTCAGCTGAAAGAAATCGATCCAAAATCTTATGAAGAACTCGACGCTATCCGTTTGAGACTCGAAGATCATTATGCCGACATGATGGACATCGAATTCACAATCCAGGACAAAAAACTCTATATGCTTCAGTGCCGCGTCGGTAAACGTACAGCATTCGCTGCTATGAAAATCGCCGTTGATATGGTTGCAGAAAAACGCATCAAACCTAAAGAAGCATTGATGAGAATCGACGCCGACAAATTGAACGAACTTCTTCGTCCGATTTTCGATCTTAAAGAAAAGAAAATTGCTTTGGATAACAAACAACTCCTTGCAAAAGGCTTGAACGCAGGTCCCGGCGCAGCAACAGGCAAAGTTGTATTCAATGCTGAAGATGCGGTGACACTTGCAAAATCAGGCGATCCTGTTATCTTGGTTCGCGTTGAAACATCACCTGAAGACATTGCCGGCATGGATGCTTCCGAAGGTATCTTGACAGCACGCGGCGGTATGACATCTCACGCTGCTTTGGTTGCTCGTCAAATGGGAAAAGTTTGTGTTGCGGGTTGCGGCGAATTGATTATCAATTACAAAACACGCACAATGAGAGTCGAAGGCTCAGATATCGTTATCAAAGAAAATGACTATATCTCAATCGACGGTTCAACAGGTGAAGTTATGGCCGGCCAGATTAAAACTTCTCCGAGTGAAGTCGTCAGAGTTTTGATCGACAAAGATCTTAAAGAAGAAGACGCTCCTGTATATCAGATATACAAACAGATCATGACTTGGGCTGACAAATATCGCATCCTGAACGTTCGCACAAACGCCGATCAGCCTGATCAGGCAAGCAACGCAATCGCATTCGGCGCTGAAGGTATCGGTCTGACTCGTACAGAACACATGTTCTTCGGCGAAGGCAAAATTGGCCCGATGCGCGAAATGATTCTTGCTAAGGACGTAGAAGGCAGAAAAGCAGCTCTTGCCAAATTGTTGCCTTTGCAGCGCGAAGATTTCGAAGGTATTTTCAAAGCTATGGACGGTCGCCCCGTAACTATCCGTACTATTGATCCTCCTTTGCACGAATTCATCCCACATGATGATGCCGGACAGAAAGAAATCGCCGATATGGTCGGTATCACACCTGAAGCAGTTAAAGAACGCGTTGAACAATTGCACGAATTCAATCCTATGCTTGGTTTCCGCGGTTGCCGCCTTGGTACTGCATTCCCTGAAATCACTTATATGCAGGCTCGCGCTATCTTCGAAGCTACTGTCAACGTTATCAACGGCGGACAGAAAGTTATGCCGGAAATAATGATTCCTCTCGTAGGACACGTAGCTGAGCTCAAAGGACAGGAAATCGTTGTCCGTCAGGCAGCCAAAGACGTTATGGCAGAAACAGGCGTAGATTTCCCATATTTGGTCGGTACAATGATTGAAGTTCCTCGCGGCGCTATAACAGCCAAAGAAATTGCTGAAGTCGCTGAATTCTTCTCATTCGGTACAAATGACTTGACTCAGATGACTCTCGGCGTAAGCCGCGACGATGCAGGAAGCTTCCTTCCTATGTACGTTGAAAAAGATATCTATCAGGTCGACCCGTTCGTATCCGTTGACCAGTCAGGAGTTGGCTTCTTGATGAAACTTGCTGTGAAACAGGGTCGCAAATCAAGGAAACACATCAAACTTGGTATCTGCGGCGAACACGGCGGAGATCCTGAATCAGTAGAATTCTGTCACAGAATCGGCCTGAACTACGTTTCATGCTCACCATACAGAGTTCCGATCGCACGTTTGGCAGCAGCTCACGCAGCTATCAAAGACCAGGGTAAAAAAGCTAAAAAGAAAAAGAAATAAATTTTCTTAATTGAGCAAGGGAGCATGCTCCCTTGTTCTTGATTAGTATAAAAACAGCCGCTTGATTTAGTTCAGGCGGCTGTTTTGTTTTGGTGAACAAGAACTATTCAAGCGCAACAGACAGCTTAGAGCTGTTTGCAAGAATCACAAATAATTTATCTCGCAGAGTGCTAAAGCACTCTGTTGCGGTGGAATGCGAGAAATATATGAAGACAAAGAACCTCCCCCTTACCCCTCCTTCGCAGGCGTGGGGATAAGAGAGGGGAAGTTTCTTATGTATTACTAATCTGTTAATCTGAATTCGACGGGAATTTGAATTATACATGCGACGGGAGTTCTGTTCTGTATCGCGGGTCTGAACATGGTTTTCATTACTGCTGTGAGAGCTGCTTTGTTGAGCGCAGAGTGTTTTGATGAAATAATATGGGCGTCTGTCGGCTTGCCTGTTTTATCAATGATAACGCCTACTATAACTGTTCCCTCGATTTTGGCTCTTATTGCCAATTGAGGATAAACAACGTTAGAAGTTAATTCTGATACACTGAAAACAGGTTCTTCTTCTACTCCGAAGGGAGTCGCTATTACTTTTTCTTTTTCCCGCTCCTTGATTTCAACAGTGGGCGTCTTCTCAATCATTTTTGCAAATTCATCCGGAGTCGGCATGTGGTCTCCTTGTTGCGCGAACGCTGACGGAAGCTCATCAATTGAGGCGATGTCATCTTCCACATCCATCTCCATGCCCGTTACCGGGACAAAGTAACCGGCTCTTTTTGCGGAGCCAAATATCCGCACTATCGGTGGCAGTGGCGGCGGAACAACCTGCTCGACGGGAAAAGGACTGACATGTATAGGACCGTCATATCCTGTTATCGGCGACACTAATTCTGTTCCGGCTATAAGGTCGCTGAAGGCACATGAGCCTATAAACATTGTCGTCAGAAGCGCGATCGTAACCATCAATCCTCTGAAAGTATTTTTTTCGATCGCTCTTTTAATTTCGGCAGCTCCGTATGGTCGTATAGGTATAACTATAGTGGTCTTATTGGTACGCATAATGCCCTCCTGTAATACAGATAATGTAAAAATCTTATTTGTGTCCGAAAGCCGGGCAACATAAACCGGATGTGCTATAATTTTATAATGTAATGACGGCTTCTATTCTAACAGACACAGGAAGTTTTAAAAAAGTTACAGGAATTATGTTTTTTTTTATTAATATATTCTTATCTTATTGCAAAGTTATTGCAATGATTAAAGATAATTGAAATTGACCGTAACAGCGGAAGGGTGAACCGGCAGTGAACGAAAACAATAATATTGATTCTAAAAGAGCGCAGGAGCAGCTGTCTGATGAAAACACAATTCTTGCTCGTGAAATTGATATTCTTTTCAATAATATCGACGGTATTATTGCGGATGATGATAATTATAATAAGCTTCGAGAAAAATTATTTGATATGACTGTAAATCTGAGCCAAGAGATTGTTTCTTTGACCAGAGATATTGCAGGTCTGACAACGAGGGTTAAACTATTGAATGGATCGAAAACCGCTGATGAGTCAAATCGTTAAGCCTGAGCATCACTACTCCTGTTCAGGGTCAACGTGAACGGTTGCTCTGATATTCTTTTTCTCTAACAGCGCGATTTCAATTTTTTCAGCGATTTCATGTGCCTTGTCAACTTGCCAATTACCGGGTAGGCAAACATGCAATGTTACTTCGACAATCTCTCCGTAAATATGGGTTTTGATATCATGAACGTCGCTAATATGACCGTCGGATGATTGAGCAATTTTCATTACATCAGATTCAAATTTTGAATTCGGTTTCTCTCCGAGAATTGAATTCACTGCTTCTTGCATAATTTCCCATGTTACATACAGAATCATTCCTGATATTACGAAACCGAGAAGAGAGTCAATCCAATAAAACTTAGAACCGAATATGGCACCGATGACAATTACTAACGTGGTTATGGCGTCGCTGCGATGATGCCATGCATCCGCTCTCAAAGCCTCGGAGTTCAATTTTTTGCCGGCATAAGACGAGAACTGAGCCATAGCTTCTTTTAGTACAACTGATACGGCAAAAATGATAATAGCCGTTGTTCCGAATTGGGCAGTTTCTCCCGTATTAAATTTTGTGATTGATTCCCCGATAAAATTAAATCCGACGATAGCGAGCAGGGTGGCGATAATAATCGCTGCGATCGATTCCGCGCGCCCGTGTCCGAAAGGATGCTTTTTATCAGGAGGCATGGCGGCAAGTCTAAAGCCGAGGATCACGATAATCGAAGTTAGTGAATCGGAGAGTGTATGCCAAGAATCGGCAATCATGGCAACGGACTGCGAGGCCGTTCCCGCCCAATATTTAACAGCAAACAACAGAGTATTTATCAGAACTGACAACCAGCCTGCTATATAGCCCAGTCTTTTGGAATTTGTTTTCATAATTGTTCGTTGTTAAAATTGACTTATCGCTTGAGAATTTTACCTATACGAATACAAACATTCGGCATTTCCGGCAGATACCATTCTTTGCGTTTTGTTTTTGGGTTTTTCCTTCTTTTGCGCTTTTTCTTTTCGCTCACTATTTTGAGATCTTCTCTGTAAATATCATTTTTAACAAATATTCTGTTTTCTTTGAAGAATGCTTGGAGAGCGCTAATCCTTGACGTAAGGAGATTCTGAAGTCTTGCTTTGGTTTTTAGTCTGACTTTTTTTGTGTAAGTCTTTCCTCGGCTGTTTTTCTTTTTGACTTTGACAGTTTTGTTTTTCAGCCAGGAATCATAGGATGAGACAGTAACAACAATTTTCAGTTGCTTGTTGATTGTCAGGAATGATTTTAGTGTTCTGAGATGCTCGGCTCCCGAAGCTGTGATTATTGATTCATTCGGTTCAAATATTTTGACTTCAATGAATTTCTGTCCTTCAGAGAATTTTTTGAGCTTGAGATCACGAGTGTATTCTTTGTATTCTGTATGTTTCGGAATGTCATATATCGGAGTAGCGTCTACGATTTGGTAGCCTTTTACGTAGATCGTATAAGTAAATCCCGAAGGCATTACTTGTTGAAATTCTCCGTTGATGGAATTCGACTTTGATTTTACTTGTCTGCCTTCGTTCGGGACAAAAAAGATGGGAGCAACTACAGCACTGCCGTTGTCACTATCTGTCAGTTTGCCTTTTAGTAAAACAACAGCACCTTTTGACGCATCCACTGTCGATGCAGCAAGCAACAGAATAAATAAATATAATGTGATATGTTTTATAGAGAATTTGTTCATTGCATAGTCCTAATTATAACAATCCTTAATCAAGAATTTAAGACGTGTGAACTTGTATCTTTCGTGCATGATCTCGGAAACTATTCGGAGCGGATTGCCTCGATAACTGTTGTGCCGGCTGCTCTTCTCGCCGGATAGATGGCTGCTGTGAAAGATAAGAAAAGAGAAAAACCGGCTATTATCAATATATCTAAGGCCTTGACACTGACGGGAATTGCGCTGACAATGAAACTGTTGCCAGACAATGTGAACCAACTGAATTCAATTTGACCATAACAGAAAGCAAGCCCCAGAACAACGCCGATGGCTGTACTCAGTGTACCAATAACAATGCCTTCCGTTAGGAAAATATTATGTATAAGTTTGTCGGACGCGCCGATGGCTTTGAATACTCCTATATCCGCGCGCTTTTCCACTACAGTCATTGTTAAGGAGGCAAGCACATTGAATACTGCGATTATTATTATCATGCTGAGAACGATGAAGGTCATCACTCGCTCTAATTCCATTACATTGAACAGGTCGCGATGGAGGTCTTGCCATGTAAGAACTTCTGTGTTCGGCGGAATAATTTTATTGATTATAGATCTTGCTTCTTCGATATTATCAGGATCGGTCAGGCGAATATCTATTGATCGCGCCGCGCCGTCCGGAGTATTGAATAACTTCTTCCCTACGCTTTCGAGTGTATAGGCATGAAAATCGTCGTATTTCCGATCATTCGTTTTGAATAGTCCTTTGACAATCGCTTTCACCCCGCGTTTTTTTCGAGCTGTTCGCACGGAAGCCTCGATCATTGACGGTGACATAAGGGAAACTGTATCACCGGGCATAAGTTTCAGTTTGTCAGCCAAACCGAATCCGAGGACTATTCCGGGAAGGTTTCTGTTGCATGTTATATCATGGTGAATAAGTTCAAAACGCCCTGCGGCTATAGTTTTTGAGATTCCGGAAACTGAACCTATTTCATCCGGACGTACGGCGAACAGTGACATCAGCTGCATATTGGTGCCTTTGATGCCGATCGCTCGACCTCCGATAACGGGAGAAGCGGCTTCTATCATTTCGATTGGGGAGAGAGATTGCAGCAAACTGTCGACATCCCTCAGGTCAACACCTTCAGTTGATGTGATCCTCAGATGAGGATCCGAGCCGACTATTTGATCTTCGGTGAATTCCCTGAAACCGTTAAAAATCGACAGGACGCTTATCAAAGCAGCGTTTCCGACGGCGATACCGATTAAAGAAATGGTTGAGATCACCGTAATAAAACGGAATGACCTAAATGTGAAAATGTATCTAAAAGCATTTTTAATCGGCAAACGCATAATCAAACTTTTTGGTTGATAAACACTGTACGCGCAAAATACGAAAAAAAATGTTGTCCGAACCGCTGATGAGGATGATTAAGAGGATAAAGATGATTAAGTAAAATAATTAAATATTTATTATGTCTTTCTTCATATTAGAATATATCTATCTCAATTGTTCTATTATTCAATTAGGATCAATATGAAGAAGTCATTATTATCACTTGTTTTATTGTTTTTACTATCAACTAATTTGCTCGGATTCTCCGGCAAAGGGAACGGAACTGTAGCCTCTCCGTATCAATTCACAAC